>DATFVJ010000389.1:0-11179 GCA_035260365.1 Streptosporangiaceae bacterium | reverse complement strand
GCGGCGACGCATGCCACTGCGGGGGGTCCGGGGGGGCGCCCCCAAGCAGATCCTGAACGGCTGCCGCCGCCTGGCACTGATCCCGTGGCCCTCCCCGGCCTGCCCGGTGACGGCGTGACCGTGCTGCTTGTCGATCACCAGGATTCGTTCGTCAACACACTGGCCGACTACTTCAGGCAGCAGGGCGCCCGGGTGACCACGATGCGGGCCGGCTTCGAGCCGGCGCTGCTCGACGCGATCGGCCCCGATCTGGTCGTGCTTTCGCCGGGACCTGGGTGGCCCTCCGACTTCGGCTGCGACGCGCTGCTCAAGGAACTCGACGCCCGCGACCTCGCCGCGTTCGGGGTGTGCCTTGGCCAGCAGGCGATGGTGGAGCACGCCGGCGGGACGCTCGGGCTGCTGCCAAGGCCGGTGCACGGCAAGCCGGGCCGGGTACGGCAGTCCTCGCCGCGTGGCCGGCTGCTCGCGGGCCTGCCAGAAGAGTTCACCGCGGCCAGGTACCACTCGGTACACGCGCGGGCCGACCAGGTGCGGGGCGGGTTCGCGGTGACCGCGGCGACCTCGGACGGCGCGGTCATGGCGATCGAGAACCCGGCCGCGGGCAGGTGGGCGGTGCAGTTCCACCCGGAGTCGATACTGACCACCGAGGGCCGGGCCGGGCACCAGGTCATCGCGAACGTCCTGCGGCTGTGCCGTGCGCGGTTGTCGGCCCCACCTGGTTAGCTGGTCACCGCCACACCGATTGGGGGGTCCGCACCATGAAGAGCGTCGAACCGGAGATCTTCCTCGTGAGCCGGCCACGGCTCGACTACGGGGCGATCGCGAGCTACCTGCGGGAAGTGGGCGGTGAAGGCTGGCTGGAGCGTCTCGACCGGGGCACCTTGGACGGCGCGCTCGACAACGACGCGCAGAACCTCGCCGAGTTCGCGGGCAAGCTCTGCTACCGGTCGTGGGAGCCCGGGCTGAACCCCAACGTCCGGAAGGTCCGCACCGACCAGGCGAAATACCTGGAGAACATCCTGTCGATGGCGCACGGTTCTGTGCTCGAGCACGTGAGTTTCACCTTCGTGCTGCACAACTGCAGCCGGGTCCTCACCCACGAACTCGTGCGCCACCGGCCGGGTACGGCCATCTCGCAGGAGTCGCTCCGCTTCGTCCGGCTCGCGGACATACCGTTCTGGTTCCCCGACTGGGCGCGCCAGGACACGGAACTGATGAAGCGGGCGACAGCCGTTCTGGAGCAGCTTGAGGAGTTCCAGGCCTGGATGGCGAACCATTTCGGCCTGGACGAGGACGGCGTGCCGTTCCACGAGAAGAAGCACAAGACGTCGTTCATGCGCCGGTTCGCTCCTGACGGGGTCGCCACCGGCCTGCTGTGGACCGCGAACATCCGCGCGCTGCGGCACACGATCGAGGCGAGGACCGATCCGGGGGCCGAGGAGGAGATCCGGCTCGTGTTCGGCCGGATCGGCGAGCTGATGCGGGCCGAAGCGCCCGCGCTGTTCGGCGACTACGTGGTCACCGACGGCGCGTGGATTCCCCGGTGGCGCAAGGTCTGAGCGGGCCCTGGGCCTGAGCGGGCCCTGGGCCTGAGCGGCGCTGCACCTCACTCGTCCGTACCCGCCGGGTCGTTATGGATGCGCGTGACTGGAGTTCCCATGGCGGTCAGGACCTCCGTCGTTTTGCGAACCATGCGGGCCGGGCCGCTGACGTACACGTCATGGTCGGGCCGCGGTGTATACCGCCCGACAACGTCGGGGAGCGTGCCGCACAAGCCGCCGAATTCCGGCTCGTCAGACACGACCGGGATAACCGTGAGCGCCGGATGGCCCGATTCCATCCTGCGCAGGGCCCGCAGGTCGTAGAGACCGGTTTCGCGGCGCGCACCGAAAAAGAGGTAGATATTGCGCCGCACGCCCTCCGGGCCGGCCCTGCTGTCGGCGATCAGCTGCTCGACAATCGCCTTGATCGGGGCGAGACCGGTGCCGCCCGCGACGCACAGCACGTCCCGGCCCGATCCGGTGTCGGCGGTCATTGTGCCGGCCGCGGGCCCGAGCAGGAGCATGTCACCGGGCTCGGTATGGTGAACGAGGGCGCGGCTGACCCAGCCACCTGGAACCGCGCGCACATGAAACCGGAGCACACCGCCGGTGGCCGGCGCGTTCGCGATCGAAAATCTTCGCCATATTCGTGGCCAGCGGGTGCATTGCACGCTCACGTACTGGCCCGCGCGGTAGGGCAACGGCTGGCTCGGCAGCACGGACAGGACGGCCACGTCCGGCCCGCGCCGGTCGTGGCCGACCACCTCGCCAACCCACCAGGGCGGCGCGCCCGCCGCGTCGTCCTCGGCTGCCTTGATCATGACCCGCGAGATCTGGCCGAGGGTGGCTTGCCAGGCGTCCTGCATCTCGGTCGTCCACGCATCGGCCAGGAACACTCTGATCGTGGCCATGAACGCGTCGCAGACAGCGGGGTAGTGCTCGGCGACGACGCCGAACTTCCGGTGATCGCGGCCGAGCGCCGTGAGGTGCGCATCGAGGGCGGGCGGGCAGTCAAGGCTCCAGATCGTGCGGGTAATCGCGCGCAACAGCCGGCCGGCGTGGCCGTCCATCGAGGCGGGGAACATGCCACGCAATTGTGGGCTGTCGGCAAATAGGCGGCCATGAAAATACATTATGAACTGTCCGGCGACAGGTTCTATGCGCGCGAAACACTCCTTTATAAGCCGCAGGTCCGCAGCCAGTGGGTTATCCATCGTGCTGGGCAGGCCAATTACCGGCGGGCGGTCCGGCGGATTCTTATCGGTATCTTCCGCCAGCGGAATTACTGCCACGGATGCCGCACCCCCGGTGTCCGGCGAGCCAGCACCCTGGCCACCGATCCGCACGCTCGCCACTGGTCAAGTGTCGCACTCATGTTAGGTGATCACAACCTATTGCCTGATAAGCGGACCAAGCGCACGGTGCGTAACTACGGTCCCGTGCAATCGCTCATGCATCTGCAATTGCATTACGATCATTTTTAGTACTATTCTGCTACTAAGCTGGCCACCAGAACGGCCCGGTGCGGGCCAGACTCGGCCAGTGGTAGGCGTTTTGATGCGAGCGGATCCGCTGCCTTCCCAATATTGACTTGCGGGTAACCACTTCGTGCGCAAGAACTGCGCCAGGCGCACCGCCGGGCCGGCGTCGGCAAAGTGATAACGCTGGGTTAGGAACAGCCGCCATTGGGGCAAGCCGTGACGCTTTCGACGCCGGCGGCGCGATGCCGGCCGGCGGCCCGGTGCGCCGGCGAGACGGGTGCCATCCGGCGGAGCGGCGCCGCGCGAGACCAGCGCCACCGGGCGGAGTGGTGCCAGCCGGCGGAGCCGTTCGGGACAGGGGCCGGCCACCCGTTTACGGTGACCGTGCACGGCCGCGGCGTAGCGTGCCGCGATAATCGCTTTCCGTGACGAGACCGGCGTCCGCCTGGATTTCAGGCAGCCGATTAAGCCAGGTCGCACCCGCGTCAGGGGGGCGATGCACCATCATGGGGAAGGATGTTTTATCGCGATCTCTGGGAGGCCGCCAAGCGACGGCGTGCGATGGGCGACGGGGCGTCTGAGTCCTGATCGTGTCGTGCGAGGTCTGCCCGGCTGGCCGCGAAGCCGGGAGCCAGTGTCCGCACCGGGCAGCAGCGCCGGCCACGCGGCATGACACGCCGGGTTACGCGGGCCGGTGGTGTCGTCCGGCGGCAAGCCAGGGAATCCCGGGCCGTCGCGTGCGTCCCGGAAACAGGGTTGCAGGAGGATGCACGAGGATGGAGCCCCGCCCGCTGATCGGCATAACGAGCCATCTCGAACCCGCACGCTGGGGAGACTGGGTCCGGGAGGCCGTGGTGTCCCCAGCCAGTTATGCGCGGGCTGTGCACCGGGCCGGCGGGGTCCCCGTCGTGCTGCCGCCGATCCCAGGCAACGGGGTCGTGGATCTCGTGCGCGGTCTCGGCGGGCTGATCCTTTCCGCGGGCAGTGACGTGGACCCGCACGTGTACGGCGAGCAGCCGCACGAGCGGACGAGCGATCCGGACTCACGCAGAGACAGGTTCGAGGTCTCCCTCATCCGCGTCGCGATCGAGGCCAAGCTGCCGTTCCTGGCGATCTGCCGGGGCATGCAGGTGCTGAACGTGGCACTCGGCGGCTCCTTGATCCAGCATCTGCCCGCGGAGGTTGGGCACGACCGGCACGCGCCCGGCCCGGGTGCCCCGGGCAGCCACGGCGTCCGGATCAGTGGCGACGGCAAGCTGGGCGGCATTCTCGGCACCACGGCCGCGGTGACCGCGAGCCATCACCAGGCCGTGCGGAGGCTGGGCGATGGGCTCGTCCCGGTCGCGTGGGCAGACGACCAGGTCGTCGAGGGTGTCGAACTCCACGGGCACCCGTTCGGCATCGGCGTGCAATGGCGTCCTGAAGACAGCGACGACCTGCGCCTCTTTACCGCCCTCGTCAACGCCGCCGCGCACCAAATCTCGGTCCGCCCGATCGCCGCCCCGAACGGCACCCCCGCTCCCGCCGCCGCTCCCGCTCCGGTGAGCCAGCCCGCCGGCCACGGCCGGCGCCGCTGGCGCGCGTGACACCGCAATCCGCGCAGCGCTGACCCCCGTGCTGCGCGGCATGCTCGTGGTGCGCTCTTCAGCCTGATCTCCAGGCGGCGGCGAACGAAAGTTTCCGCCAGGAAACGGTGGCCCGCGGAAAACGGTGCCGGTCTGCAGGACAGACGGGAGACCTCATGACGGGGCAGTTGACGAACAGCGAGAGCGCCGCCGAGCGCGATCTGGTGGCGATGCTCACCACGGCGCAGAAGATCCGCCTGCTGACCGGCGAGGACGCCTGGTCGTCGCGTGCCGACCCAGTTATCGGATTGCGGTCGGTGGTGCTGTCCGACGGTCCTGCCGGCGTGCGCGGCGTGCGGCTCGACGCCAGCGACCCGTCCTCGTCGCTGCCGTGCCCGGTGGCGCTGGGCGCGACATGGGACGAAGACCTCGTACGCGAAGTGGCGGGCGCGCTCGGCCGCGAGGCCCGTGGCAAGGGCGTGGGCATCCTGCTCGCCCCCACCATCAACATCGTCAGGACCCCGCTGGCCGGCCGGGGTTTCGAGTGCTTCTCCGAGGACCCGGTGCTCACCGCCCGGATGGCCGTCGGCTACGTGCGGGGCCTGCAGCACGCGGGCGTGGGCGCGACCGCCAAGCACTACGTCGGCAACGACTCGGAAACCGGGCGCCGGACCTACGACGCGCGCATCCCCGAGCACGTGCTGCGCGAACTGTACCTGGTGCCGTTCGAGGCGTGCGTCACCGAGGCGGACGTGGCCATGGTGATGGCCGCGTACAACTCGGTCAACGGCGCGACCATGACCGCGAACGCCCCGCTGCTGCGCGGCGTGCTCAAGGGCGAGTGGGGTTTCACCGGCGTGGTGGTCTCCGACTGGCGCGCCGCGAGGACCACGGCGGCCAGCGCGCTCGCCGGGCTCGACCTCGTCATGCCAGGACCCGGCGGGCCGTGGGGTGACCGGCTGGTCGCCGCGGTCGAGGCGGGCGAGGTTCCCGAGGCGGAGATCGACGACAAGCTGACACGCCTGCTGCGCATCGCGCGGCGGGTCGGCGCGCTCGAAGCGCCGCCGGGCGACGGCCAGCCGGCCGGCGGTGGCGCGGCCCAGGATCAGGGCAACGGCCAGGCACCCGAACGGCTGCCGCAGGAAACCGCCTCCGGCTCCGCGGCCCGGCCAGGCTCGCCGGGCCCGGCCGCGGGCGGCGCGGTGCCTGGCGCGGCGTCGCCGGTCGATCCCGCGCTGCTGCGGCGCGCCGCCGCCAGGTCCTTCGTGCTGCTCCGCAACGAGCGGGGGGTGCTGCCGCTCGACTCGGGCGCGCTGCGAAGCGTCGCCGTCATCGGGCCCAACGCGACGCACCCGCAGACCCAGGGAGGGGGCAGCGTCCGGGTGCTTGCCTTCGACGGGCGCACTCCCGCTGACGCGCTGCGTGCCGCGCTCGACGGCTCGGCGCCACCGGGCACGGCGCGAGACGCGGCGGGTGCGGGTGGCACCGCCCGCGTGCACGTGCACGAAGGCTGCCGCACCTGGGCCACGGTCCCGGTGCCTGGCGCGGGCACCCTGCGTGACCCGGTCAGCGGTGCGAGCGGTCTGCGCTTCGAGGCCCGCGCGGCGGACGGCCGGATGATCTACGACGAACGGCATCCGGGCAGCGTTGTCACCTGGTGGGACGGCCTGCCCAGGGAGGTGTACAAATCCGGTGCGACCATGATCATGCGCGCCATTTACCGCGCCGCCTCCAGTGGGCGGCACGTGATCGGCGCCGCTGGCGTCGGCGCGATGCGCGTTGACGTAGGCGGCGTCAGGGCGGCCGAGGCGAGCTCACTGCAGCCGGCCGAGTTCGTGGAGGTCTTCTCCCGCCCGCCGGAGATCCGGCTGCCTGTCGAATTGCGCGCCGGCCAGGAGGTGGAGGTCCGCCTTGAGCACGAGCCCGACCGCCGTGGTGGCGCCGTTTTCGTCACGATGCGGCTGGGGATCGCGCCTGAGCCGGACGAGGAGGACCTGCTCGCCGAGGCCGCCGAGGCGGCACGGACCGCGGACGTGGCGGTCGTCGTGGTCGGCTCGGCCGACGCGACGGAAAGCGAGGGCTACGACCGGGAGACGCTGGCGCTGCCTGGCCGCCAGGACGAGCTTGTCAGCAGGATCGCCGCGGTCAACCCGGACACGGTCGTGGTGGTCAACTCCGGCATGCCCGTGCGGATGCCGTGGATCGAGCAGGTCGCCGCGGTCGTCTGCATCTGGCTGCCCGGCCAGGCCGGGGGTGACGCGCTCGCCGACGTCCTGCTCGGCCGCTCCGAGCCGGGCGGCAGGCTGCCCGTCACGCTGCCGCGCCGCGAAGCCGACGCCCCGGTGCTGCACGCCTTCCCGAAGGGCAGCGAGCTGCCCTACAGCGAGGGACTGCTCGTCGGCTACCGCGGTTACGACCGGGCGGGCAACGAGCCGCTGTTCTGCTTCGGCCACGGGCTCGGGTACACCGAGTGGGAGTACGAGTCGGTGCACGCCGCCGCCGGGCACCTGGCCGCCGGTCAGGATCTCGAGTTGACCGCGCGGGTCCGCAACGGCGGCGGGCGGACGGGCCGCGAGATCGTGCAGGTCTATCTCGAAGACCACGGTGACGACCCGAACAGGCCCCTGCGCGCGCTCGCGGCGTTCGCGCCGGTCGACGCCGAGCCTGGGGGCAGCGCCGAGGTGCGCCTGAAGGTGCCCGCGCGCGCGTTCGCCCGCTACGGCGAGGCCGCGGGCCAGTGGGTGTGGCCACCGGGCGACTACACGCTCCATGTCGGCCGCTCCTCGCGGGACCTGCGCCTGCACGTGCCCGTCACGGTGAAATAAGCCGGCCGCGCCAGTGCCCGCGCGCCGCACGGGCACGGCCCCGATGCGGCCCGCCCTGTCCGCGGCCGCGCCGGCCGGTGGGGGAGTGTCCCGTGCCTGAGCGGCGACCGTCATGATGACCGGCGACGGCGCCCCCGGCGAGCGCGCCAGGCGGCGGCCGGCCGCGCGGCGCTACCGTAGACCGTCACGGCGGGCGCCCGGTGCAGACGAGTGCCACGCCCGGCACGAACGGGCCGGGCTGACCGCGCCCGCCCGGCGCCAGCGGCTGGAGGATCCGCGTGATCGACGGATACGAGCGGTACGAGCGGCTGCGGATCGACTGGGCGGACGAGGGCGTGCTCCGGGTGACGATGAGCGCACCAGGCAGGCTCAACGCGGTTGACGCGGCCGCCCACGGTGAACTGGCCGAGATCTGGCGGGACGCCGACCGCGACGACCGGGTCCGCGCGGTGCTCGTGCGCGGCGAGGGCGCCGCGTTCTCGGCGGGTGGGGATCTTGCGATGATCGAGCAGATGATCGACGACTACCAGGTCCGCGCGCGGGTGCTCGGCGAGGCCCGTGACATCGTCTACAACCTGGTCAACTGCGCCAAGCCGGTGGTCAGCGCCATGCAGGGACCGGCGGTAGGCGCGGGTCTCGCGGTCGGCCTGCTCGCCGACGTATCGGTCGCGGGCCGCAGCGCGCGGATCATCGATGGCCATACCCGTCTGGGTGTGGTGGCCGGCGACCACTCGGCGCTCGTGTGGCCGCTGCTGTGCGGTCTCGCCAAGGCCAAGTACTATCTGCTGCTTTGCGAGCCGCTTTCCGGCGCGGAGGCCGAGCGGATCGGCCTGGTGAGCGTCTGCGTGGACGACGACCTGGTGCACGAGGAGGCGCTGCGCATCGCGCGCAGGCTCGCGGCCGGCTCGGCCGGCGCGATCAGGTGGACCAAATACGCACTGAACAACTGGCTGCGGCAGGCCGGCCCGGCCTTCGACGCGTCGCTCGCCCTCGAGTTCTTCCAGTTCGCCGGCCCCGACATCCGCGAAGGCATTCGCGCCCTACGAGAAAAACGCGACCCAAAACACGGCGACCCCCCCACCCCCTGACTTTCCTCTACAAGTCCCACCCGTCCAGGGGGCGCTGCCCTATGAGCGGGGTAGCCCGAGGTTGTGCGTGGCGATGTGGGCCAGGATCAGTTCCTCGGCCACCGGGGCGACCCGGCCGATCCTCGCGTCACGGAACATCCGGGCGACCGGGTACTCCAGCGAGTACGCCATCCCGCCGAACGTCTGGAACGCGCGGTCGGCCGCCTCCCACGACGCCTGCGCGGCGGTGAGCTTGGCGATGTTGGCCTCCGTGCCGCACGGCTCCTTGCGGTCGAACAGCCAGGCCGCCTTGTAGGTCATGAGCCTGGCGAGTTCGGTCTTGGCCTTGATCTGCGCGAGCGGGAAGGCGATCGCCTGGTTCGCGCCGATTGGCCGGCCGAAGACCTCCCGCTTGCGCGCGTAGTCGCACGTCACCTCCAGCGCGGCGTCGGCGCCGCCGACCGCGCTCGCGGCGACGATGATCCGCTCGGGGTTGAGGATGTCCCAGAGCACGGCGAAACCCTGATCCACCTCGCCGAGCACCCGGTGCGCAGGCACCCGGACATCGTCGAGGAACACCATGTTCGACGGAATCGTGTTCGAGCCGAGCTTGGGGATCGGCTGGTAGGTGAGCGTGCCCGCGGCGGCAGCCTCCTTGACGTCCACGAGCAGCACGGTGAAGCCGCTGGTCCGGGGCTTCGCCTCGGCAGCCGGGACTGTCCTGGTCACGAGCAGCATGTAGTCCGCGCGCTGCACGCCGGAGATCCAGATCTTCTGGCCGCGGACCAGGAAGTCGGAGCCGTCCCTGCGGGCGTGCGTGGTGATCTGGAGGGAATCGCTGCCCGCGTCGGGCTCGGTGATCGCGAAACACGTCTCGAGTTCGCCTGCGGCGAGCCTCGGGAGCAGCTCGCGCTGCTGCTCCTCGGTGCCGTGCCGGGTGATGGTGAGCGCGCCGAAGCCGGGGGTGAGCAGGTAGATGAAGGAGGCGCCCGACCCGGCTCCCGACGCGGAAAGGGTCTCCGTGGCCACGGCGAGCTCGAGCAGGCCCTGGCCGCCCCCGCCGTACTCGCCCGGCACGCACAGCCCGAGCCAGCCACCCTTGGCCAGCTCGGCCCACACCTCTTCCGGCCACCGTTTGTCCTTGTCGCACTGGTCCCAGTAGCCGCGGTCATAGCGCGCCCCGATCTCAGCGACGCCCTCGCGCACGGCGGCAGCCGTCTCCGGCAGGTTGAAGTCCATGCTGTGCCTTCCTCACGGGTCTTCGCGACGACGTTCCGCCCCGGCCCCGGCTGGACCCGCCACCAGGCCACCGCGACCGTGTTCGCCCGACCGTGTCCGCCCGACCGTTTTCACCCTAACCGAACGCGATTCGGTCAGGTAGCCGATCGCAGGGCTCCTGGCTGCCTGACGTTTCCGTCTTCACGGCCCATGGGGAGCGGGCGTACCCGCAGATGACCCCGGGCGATCGAGATCGCGGCCCCGGCCTCCAGGTCGGCCGCGACCGCGGCCAGATTGGCGAGGATCAAGGCGGCCTGCTGCGCTGGGCTCAGCCGGTCGGCCGAGCGGAGCAGCACGAGCGACGGGCTTGGCACGCCGCGCAGCGCGCGGATGACGGTGAAGTCGGTGTCGGCGGAGATGAGCGCCTGGCCGTGCGACCTCGCGTGGGCCAGGATCTGGTTGTCGTCGGCGGTGAGCCGGCCGTAATCGCGCACGTGGTCGGCCTCATGGCCGTTTTCACGTAGCAACTCGGCGACCCATGGTGACAGGCTCGCGTCGACGAGGAACTTCATACCGGCGATGTGAGCGGCAGCTCGCGTTCGTGCACCGCGACCGCGGCGAATTCGAGCGCGGCGAAAATGTCCTCACGATCGAGGTATGGATAGTCCGCCAGGATCTGGTCGACGGCGCGTCCCGCGGCCAGCTGACCGAGCACGGTCGGCACCGTCACCCGCGTACCACGGATGCACGGCAGCCCGTTCATCCGGTTCGGGTCGATGCTGATCCTCGAAAAGGGCATGGTCCGATGGTAAGACGGGCAGGCGGCTTGCGCCTGCCTGGCCGCGCTGCCCGCGCGTCGGGGGCGTCATGGGCGGGCGGTGGCCCGCAGGCGCCACATGAACGAGGGAACCGGCGGCCCGCGCCGTCAGTAGGTGGAGCGCCCGCCGAACATCTCCGCGAGCCGGTACGCCAGGCTCAGATCGCCCTCGATCGTCATCCGCCCGTCCAGGATCAGCGGGTAGAAGTACTCCACGTTCGTGATGATCTTGATAAAGTCCACCACCGGCAGCCGGATCACCAGTGCCGCGTCAGCCGCGGCGCCCTCGCTCACCCGCGCGCGCTTGCCACGCACGTCGATCGTCCACGGGTGCTCGGTGCCGTCGCCGCGCGAAAGCCTGTACACCACCGAGCCCCTGAACCCGCCCGTCTTCCCCGGGTCGAAACCGCGCATCATCAGCCCGAACACGGCCCGCTGCGCGGAGGGCTTCGAGAAGAACGCCTCGATGCCGGGGTCAGACGCGCGGCCGACAAGGCGCTCGACGCGGAGCAGGGCGCGCTCCCTGGCGGCGAGGCGGACGTTACGGGCCGCCTGCCCGGCAAGGTCACGAAGACCGGCCCGGCCCGGCCGCCGCGCGGCGGCGATCTCGGCATCCTCGTTGACCGGATACGGCGCGGTCGGTGACCTGGCCGGCGATCGGCGGG
>DATFVJ010000388.1:0-18248 GCA_035260365.1 Streptosporangiaceae bacterium | reverse complement strand
GCCGTTGGCGAACACGACGGCGAAGTAAGGCACGACGAGGGCGATGGCCGCGGCGATGAACCGCCAGACGCCGTGGAACAGGAAAACCGCAAGCAGGAAAGCAACGACGCGGACGCCCATCGAGATCAGGTAGCGCCGCTGCCGGTAGGAGATATCTTCCGACATGGACCGCCTGGCGTCGGTCACGGTATACACGCCGCGCTTACGCCTGGTCGGCAGGACGAACTTCACTCCTCCACGCTATGCCTGGTACGTGCGGGTGGAAACCGCGTGCCCGGTGCGAGCGCGACGAAAACCACGCAGGTCCACGGCAAGATTGTGCGCGCTACCGTGCAGCGGTCACCGTGCGGCGGTCGATGGCAAACCGCGGCACGGACGAAAGCCAAGATTCAGGGAGGAAGCATGACCGACCGGACATACCGGGTGACCGAGATCGTCGGCACGTCACCCGACGGCATCGAGCAGGCGGTGCGCAATGCGCTGCACCGCGCTGGCCAGACGCTGCGGCACCTCGACTGGTTCCAGGTGACCGAGATCCGTGGCCAGATCGAGAACGGTGAGGTCGCTCACTACCAAGTCGGGCTGAAAGTGGGATTCAGGCTCGAGGACGCGTGAGCGGGGGCGCGGGCCCGGGGGGCGACCCCCGGCCCCTCCGCCGCACACCCGCACCAAGGGACGCCGCATCCGCGGCAGCCGTTATGCATCTGGGTCGTCCGCACCGGCGCCTGGCTTTGCCGCGCTAGCTGGCTTTGCTGACCGACGACATGTTGAATCCCTCGACCCGGATCGGCGGCGTGGCGACCCGGGGAAACTGGTCGCCCCACTCGCGCGGCAGGCACGGCCGGGTGCGGCCTATCTCGGCCAGCCGGTCGAGCATGCTGACCGGGGAGTCGTTGAACCTGAAGTTGTTGACCGCCCCCGTCACCTCGCCGTTTTCCACCAGGTAGATGCCGTCCCTGGTAAGCCCGGTGACGAGCAGTGTCTGCGGATCGACGCCGCGGATGTACCAGAGGCTGTTGACCAGCAGGCCGTTGCCGGTCCGCGTGATCATCTCGTCGAGGGGGACGCCGGTGCCGCCCGGGCTGGCCTCGAAGATCAGGTTGTCGATGTACGGCGTGACCGGCAGGCCGGTCAGGGCGGCGGAGTGGCGCGTCTGGATGAGCGCGTTCAGCTTCCCGTCCTTGATCCACTCGGTGGGCGCCAGCGGCAGCCCGTTGTCGAAGACCGACGCGGTGCGCGTCGACACGTGGGTGACGACGAACGGCGCGCACTCGAGGCCGGGCTCACCTGGATCGCTGCGCAGCGTGACGGGCAGCGTGGCGAGCCGCTCACCGACCCTGGTCCCGCGCCCTGGCTTGCTGAACACGGTCCGGCCGTCCAGAGCGTCTTTCGCCCCGGCCGCGTGATAGACGAAGATCATCAAGTCCGCTACGGCGGTCGGGCTCAGCAAGGTCTCGTACCTGCCCGCGGGAAGCTCGATGCGGCGCTTCGCCCAGTCGAGGCGCTGTGCCAGTTGCGCGTCGAGGCCGATGACGTCGATGTCCCTGAAGTCACGGGTACCCGATCCGGCCCACGCGGAACGTTCAAGATCACTGGACTTGGCGTTCAGCTCCAGCCGGCCGCTTGGCTGGTCGTGGCGGAGCCGCAGGCCCGTTGAGGTGCCGAGGAACATGCAGTTCAGCTCGTGCTCGGCGAAGCCGTACAGCTTCCTGCCACCCGCGTTGGCGGCGGCGAACGCGTCGTGCAGGGCTGCGGCGAAACCGACGAAGACACCGATCTCGGTCTCGGTCACCGGATCGTCCCAGGTTCTGCCCGGCTGGATCCCTGACGGCTGCCGCGTGGCGGGCGCGATCAGCTCCTGCGCGTCCTCCGCGGCGGAACTCTGGCTCGCCGCCTGCTCGGCGGCCCGCACAACGTCGGTCAGCTGGTCGTCGCGGACGCCGGCCTTGGACACCACGCCCACGGCCTTCCCGTCCGCGCGGTGCTCTATCGCGATCACGGTCAGCCTGCGTGACCGCGTCACCCCGTTCGTGGTCAGCGTGTTCCCCGCCCAGCGCAGGTTGGCGTCGCTGGTTTCTTCCGCGAGCACGATGCAGTCGCGCGTGCGGGCCGCCGCGAGAGCCCGTTCCACCGTCTCCTGAGGGCTCATCCCGCCTCTTCCAGCGTGTTGAGGATCCGGACGCCGCGCAGCACGACGGACGGGCAGCCGTGACTGACCGGCGCGACCTGGCTTGGCTGGCCCTTGCCGCAGTTGAAGGCCCCGCACAGCAGGTAGGTCTGCGGGCCGCCGACCGCTTCCAGGCTGTTCCAGAACTCGGTGGTAACGGCCTGGTACGCGACATCACGTAGCTGGCCGGCCAGCCGGCCGTTTTCAATCTTGTAGAAGCGCTGACCGGTGAACTGGAAGTTATGCCGCTGCATGTCGATCGACCAGCTGTTGTCCCCGACGATGTAGATGCCGCGGGTGACGCCGGCGATCAGCGCCTCGGTGTCCGGGCCGCCCGGATCGGCGTGCAGGGAGACGTTGGGCATCCGCTGCAACGGCATGTGGGACGGTGAGTCGGCGAAAGCGCATCCGTTGGACCGCCCGAAGCCCTTCATCCTCGCCATCCGGCGATCGAGCTGGTAGCCGGTGAAGATGCCGCCGGAGATGATGTCCCACGTCTGGGCCGCCACGCCCTCGTCGTCGAACCCGACCGTGGCGAGCCCGTGCCCGGCGGTGCGGTCGCCCGTGACGTGCATGACCGGCGAACCGTAGCGCAGGGTCCCCAGCTTGTCCGGGGTGGCGAACGAGGTGCCTGCGTACGCGGCCTCGTAGCCGAGGGCACGGTCGAGCTCGGTGGCGTGGCCGATCGACTCGTGAATCGCCAGCCACAGGTTCGACGGGTGAATCACCAGGTCGTAGCGGCCGGCCTGGACCGAAGGCGCGGCGAGTTTCGCGGCGAGCAGTTCGGGCAGTTCGGCGAGTTCGGCGGCGAAGTCCCAGCCGGTGCCGGTCAGGTACTCATAGCCGCGCCCGGCCGGGGGCCCGATGGTGCGCATCGTGTCGAACCTGCCCGCATGCCCGTCCACGGCCACGGCGGTGACGACGGGATTCACCCTGACCCGCTGCTGCGTCGCCGTGGTGGCGCCGTCGCAGTAGAACTTGCACTCCTTGACCTGCTGGAGCGTGACGTCGACGTGGTCGACTCCCGGGCCCGCGAGCACCCCAGCGCTCCACTGCTTGAGCAGCGCGACCTTGTCCGCGACGCCGATCTCGAACGGATCGGTCAGATAGGGCGAAACCCACGTGACCTCTCCGTGCGCGGGCTCGTCCGCGAGCTCGATGCGTTCTGAGTTGATGGCCGCGGCGACCCTCGCGACGTCGACGGCGTCCTCCGCGGCGCGCGCGGCGGCCTCGGGGGTCAGATCGGCCGACGCGGCGAAGCCCCAGGTGCCGTCGCAGATCACGCGCACGGCAAGGCCGAGTTCGTCACCGTCCACCAGGGTTTCCAGGTTGTTGTCCGAGAGCGCGATGTACTGCAAACGGACCTGTTCAAGCCGGAAGTCAGCGTGCTCCGCGCCGAGGTCGCGGGCCCGCTGCAGGGCCGTATCGGCCAGCTGGCGCAGCGGTAGCGCGGCGAACTCAGGATCTATGGCGTGCGGCGACCCGGAGTGGGGTGAGGCCGCGGGCGAGCCTGGTGACGGCTGGCCCTGCGGCCCCGTCTCCCCAGCCGAGCGATGCAACGTGCGGTTATCAGCCACGACAGGAAACCTACCTGACATGCGCGCCAACCCGCGGGCCGGTAATCTCCCCACGATGATCGGGTCGAGTGGGAGGCGATGAGATGAGCCGGTCGGTCCTCGTTACCGGCGGAAATCGCGGCATCGGGCTCGCCATCGCGCGGCGGCTTGCGGCGGCCGGTGACGCCGTGACCGTGACGTCGCGGTCGGGCGAGCCGGTCGAGGGGCTGACCGTGGTTCAGTGCGACGTCACGGACACCGCCTCGGTCGGCGCCGCCTTCGCCGCGGTCGAGCAGGGCCAGGGCCCGGTCGAGGTCCTCGTCGCGAACGCTGGCGTGACCCGCGACAAGCTGCTCGTGCTGATGAGCGAGGACGACTTCAGCGCCGTGCTCGACACCAATCTGACCGGGGCCTTCCGGGTGGCCAAGCGTGCGGTCCGGCCGATGATCAGGATGCGGCGCGGCCGCATTATCTTGATCTCCTCTGTGGTCGGCCTGCTCGGTTCCGGCGGCCAGGCGAACTACGCGGCGTCCAAGGCCGGTCTGGTCGGGCTGGCGCGGTCGCTCACCCGGGAGCTAGGTTCGCGGAATATCACGGTGAACGTTGTCGCGCCAGGGTTTGTTGACACGGGCATGACCGCGGCGCTACCCGCAGAAAGAAGGGCCGAGATCTTGAAGATCATCCCGCTCGGGCGGTACGCCGCGCCTGACGAGGTGGCCGGCGTGGTGGAATTTCTCGCCGGGCCGGACGCGGCCTATGTCACGGGCGCGGTCATCCCGGTGGACGGCGGCATGGGAATGGGCCACTGATGGGCATTCTCGAAGGAAAGCGGATCCTCGTCACCGGCGTGCTCACCGATTCCTCGATCGCTTTTCACGTCGCACGCATGGCGCAACTCGAAGGGGCCACGGTCGTGCTCACCGGCTTCGGGCGCCTCAGCCTGGTGGAGCGGGTCGCGCGGCGGCTGCCACAGCTACCGCCGGTGATCGAATTCGACGTGACCGACGACGCGCACCTGGCTTCGCTCGCCGAGCGTGTGTCGGCCCACGTGGACGGCCTCGACGGCCTGGTGCACGCCATCGCCTTCGCGCCGCAGAGCGCGCTCGGCGGAAACTTTCTCCGCACGCCGTGGGAGGACGTGGCGACCGCCGTACACGTGTCGGCCTATTCGCTGAAGTCCCTGGCGGTCGCCGCGCTGCCGCTGATGAGCGGCGGCTCGGCGGAGCCGGCTGGGGGTTCGATCGTCGGCCTCGATTTCGACGCGAGCCGCGCGTGGCCGGCGTATGACTGGATGGGTGTGGCCAAGGCCGGTCTCGAGTCGTGCGCCAGGTATCTGGCCAGGGATCTGGGACCCAAGCGCATCCGGGTCAATCTGGTGGCGGCCGGGCCGATCCGCACCATGGCGTCGACCAGCATCCCCGGTTTCATGCAGTTCGAGAAGCTGTGGGGTGAACGCGCGCCGCTCGGCTGGGACATCACCGATCCAGGGCCCACCGCACGTGCCTGCGTGGCGCTCCTGTCCGACTGGTTCCCCGCCACCACCGGGGAGATCGTGCACGTGGACGGGGGCGCCCACGCGATCGGCGGCTGACCGCCTGCGGCCTGCGGAGCCCGCGGGGTGGCGCCGCCGGGCCAGCGCGGAAGCGGCGCTCCCCCAGCCAGGGCGGCGGATCACCGCCATGAACGGTAGAGCAAGGCAGTGATCGGAGGTTCGAGGATCTGATGTCAGACTTTCCGCGCTACCCGGGTAGCGGAGGTCACGTGGTGCGGCCCGAGGGCGAGCCCGCGCCCCCGGCCATCCTGAACGCGGTGAAGCTGATGTACGCGGGCGCGGCGGTGAGCATCGTCGGGCTCATTATCGGGCTCGCCACGGCCGGTGGCCTCAAGAGTGCGATCAGGAAGGCGCGGCCGAAGCTGACGACCGCCCAGGTGAACAGCAGCGCGACCTTCCTGGTGGTCGCGACGGTCGTCATCGGGCTGATCGGCGCGGGTCTGTGGCTGTGGATGGCCTGGGCCAACAAGCGCGGCAGGCCCTGGGCCCGCATCCTTTCCAGCGTTTTCTTCGCCATCGCCACGCTGAACACGGTGGCCGGCTTCAGTCAGCCGGGCGATGCGCTGAGCAAGATCCTCACGGTCCTGGTGTGGCTGGTCGGCCTCGGTGCGATCATCCTGCTCTGGCGCCCCGAGTCCAGCGCTTTCTACAAGGCGTCGAGCGGGGCGCCCGGATAGTGCGGCGCCGGGGCACGCCGGCTGGCTGTTACCGGCCCGCGCTGTTGCCCGCCAGCCCGCAGGCGGCCCCGGCCACGGAAACGTCGTCGAGCGCGCGTGCGATCTCCGCGGGCAGCACGACGTCCTCGGCCTGCAGAATGCCGGTGAGCTGGCCGGTGGTGCGCGCGCCGACGATCGCCGAAGTGACGGCCGGCCGGTCGCGCACCCAGCTCAACGCCACGGCGAGCGGGGAAACGCCGAGCCCGTCCGCCGCGGTGCTCACCGCTTCGACGATCGCCCGGCTCCGATCGCCCAGGTACGGCTGCACGAACGGGCCGAAGTGCGGCGTGGCGGCGCGCGAATCCGCGGGGATGCCCGTCCGGTACTTGCCGGTGAGAACGCCCCGGCCGAGCGGCGACCAGCAGAGCACCCCCACACCACGGTCGGCCGCCGCGGGCAGGACCTCGCGCTCGGCGTCGCGGGCGAGCAGCGAGTACTCGACCTGTACCGACGAGATGGGCGCGCGGCCGGGCCAGGCCTGCTGCCAGGTCGCCGCGCGCGCCAACTGCCAGCCGGCGTAGTTGCAGACCCCCGCGTATCTCGCGCGGCCAGCGGAGACGGCGTCGTCGACCGCGGACAGAGTTTCCTCGAGCGGGGTCGACGGATCCCAGGCGTCGACCTGCCACAGATCCACGTGATCGACGCCGAGCCGCCGCAGCGAGGCGTCGAGGCAGGCGAGCAGGCTTCGCCGCGAGGCGCCCCCGCCAGCACTCAGCCCGGCCACCCCCAGCCCGCCAGCACCCAGCCCGCCAGCACCTGGCCCGCCGGCGCCCGGCGGGGGGTTCCGGGCGGTCGCCCCCCCGGGCTGCCGCGGCGCGCTGGCCTCCATCCCACCGCCGGTGGCGTCCGCGCCGGGGACGTCCGCTGCGGAGGTCTTCGTCGCCAGGACCACCTCGGACCGCGGCACGCCGTCGCGCAGCAGCCGGCCGATGATCAGCTCGGCGTCGCCGCCCGCGTAGGAGGCCGCCGTGTCGATGAGGGTCCCGCCAGCGTCGGCGAACGCGGCGAGCTGTGCCGCAGCGTCGTCTTCGCCCGTGTCGCGGCCCCACGTCATCGTGCCGAGGCCGAGCCGCGAGACTCGCAGGCCGGTGGTCCCGAGCCGGCGCTGGTCCATGATCGGAGGTTAACGCCTCGCCCCGGGGCCGGTGGCGGGCTTGCATACCGCAGGCGCACTAGAGTCGGGGATGTGACAACCGTTCTCCTGGTGCGACACGGTCTGACCGCGCTCACCGGGCCGGTGCTCGCGGGCTGGACACCTGGCGTGGATCTCGACGACAACGGCCGGGCGCAGGCGGCCGCGCTCGCGAAGCGCCTCGCGCCCGTCCCGCTCGACGCGATCGTCACCAGCCCGCTCGATCGCTGCAGGCAGACCGCGGCGGCCATCGCGGCGGTGGGCACCACGCGGTCAGCCGGACCGTCCGACGCGGCGGACCGCGCGGCGCACGACGGGCGCGGCGGGCGCGGCGGGCGCGGCGGGCGCGGCGAAATTACCGTGCACGTCGACGAGCGGGTGGGGGAGTGCCACTACGGTGACTGGACGGGCAAGCGGCTGAAGAAGCTGGCCAAGGACCCGCTCTGGCGCGTGGTGCAGGCACATCCGAGCGGAGCGCGATTCCCAGGCCCGGACGGCGAGTCCCTGTCCGACATGCAGTACCGCGCGGTCCGCGCGGTGCGGGACTGGAACGCGAAGCTTGGGCGCGACGCCTGCTACGTCGTCTGTTCGCACGGAGACGTGATCAAGGCGATTGTTGCGGATAGCCTGGGAGTACATCTCGACTTGTTCCAGCGGATCCAGATCGATCCCTGCTCGCTCACCGTCATCAGGTACACCGAGCTGCGGCCGTTCCTGCTCCGCCTCAACGACACCGGAGGTGATGTGGCCGGTCTCGTGCGGGCGGCGCACCAGGAAGGCCACGCGGTCAGCGATGCCGCGGTCGGGGGTGGGGCGGGCGCTGCCCGGCGTGCGGTTCGGCAGACGCCGGTGGAAGCGCAAGGATAGGGACATGCCTGTCTATTTCTACGACCCGCCAGCGAGATTCGTGGCAGGCACCGTCGGTCAGCCAGGTGAGCGCACGTTCTATCTGCAGGCAAGTGGCACCGGCCGGGTCACCAGCGTGACCCTGGAGAAGCAGCAGGTCAGCCTGCTCGCGGAGCGGCTCGACGAACTGCTCGACGAGGTGCTGCGGCGGTCCGGGGGATCCGCGACCGTACCCGCGGTCGCGCCGGCCGATCTGCAGGACGACGCGCCGCTCGAACTGCCCCTGATGGAGGAGTTCCGGGTCGGCTCCATCGCGCTCGCGTGGGACGCGGACGGCGAGCGCGTCGTCATCGAGGCGCAGGAGGAATCCGACGAGCCGGTCGAGCCGCTCGCGGAAGAAGTCGCCGCGGACGGCCCGGCCGTGCTGCGGGTGCGGATAACGCCGGCCATGGCCCGCGCTTTCGCCCAGCGCGCGCTGCAGATCGTCGCGGCCGGACGGCCGCCGTGCCCGCTGTGCGGGCTGCCGCTCGACGCGCAAGGTCACGTCTGCCCACGGCAGAATGGTCACCGCCCAGGCCCGGTCGCGTAGCCATGCCGAGGAGTCGCAACCGGCCAGGTGCGAAGGCCCGGTTCGCGGCCCAGCCGTCGAGGCGTCACAATCAGGGCATGCGGGAGCCTGGGTCGGATCGGGACCGCCGGCGCCAGGACAGCGTGGCCGGCCGGCCTGAGGACGTTCTTGATCTGCTCACGAACGGCCCCATCGAGGTCGAAGGGCAGCTCTTCGAGGCGTCGAACGCGACCCTCTACTGCCGGATCAGCCGCGGCGATATGAGTGTGGCCTGCGTCTACAAGCCGATAGCTGGTGAGCGGCCGCTGTGGGACTTCCCGCACGGGTCGCTGGCAGGCCGCGAGGTCGCCGCCTACGTGATATCAGCGGCCGCGGGGTGGGACGTGGTACCGCCGACGGTCTATCGTGACGGCCCTTTCGGCCCCGGCATGTGCCAGCTGTGGATCGATGCCGATGCAACGGTCGACCTGGTCGCCCTCGCGCGGCGCACCGACCACGCCGGGCTGAGGGACATGGCCGTCTTCGACGCGGTGGTGAACAACGCCGACAGGAAGATCGGCCACCTGCTCCCCACCGCGCGCGGGCACCTTTTCGGCTGCGATCACGGCGTGTGCTTCTCAGAGGAGTACAAGCTCCGCACGGTGCTCTGGCAGTGGCGCGGACGGGCGCTGCCCGGCCGGGCCGTCGAGGCGCTGCGCCGACTGCGTACCGCACTGGGCGGCGGCGACGTCGCCGCCGAACTGAGCCGGCGGCTGTCGGATGCCGAGATCAGCGCCACCGCGGGCAGGATCGACTTCCTGCTCACGCACCGCGTGCACCCTTATCCCTCCGACGAGTGGCCGGCCGTTCCCTGGCCCCCCGTCTGAGCGGCTGACCCGGCGCCCGTTGTCCGGCACCGCTAGCTGCCGCGGGCCCGCGGCCCTGCGGGCTGGGCACGGCCGTCCTGGCGGCACCGCTGGCTAGCGGCCGCGGCCGGCCGGGCGCGCTCTCGCGGAAGCCGCGGCGATTCGCTGCCAGCCGTCGGCGACGAAGTCGACGGCGTCCGCGAGCGCGGCGGTCGCATACACCCAGTCGTGCCGGCCCGCCGTGATGCGCAGGGTCGCGGGGATGCGCGCGCGGTCGAGCATGGCCTCGAAGCTCGCCGCCTGGCCCCTGATCACCGCCAGGTCGTCCGATCTGTCCTCCGCGAGCATGATCCGCTTGCCGCGCGCCATGTCGAGGTGCAGCTCAGGGCTGTTCGCGGCGATCAGGGCCTGGCTCCCGGCGAACATCGACGCCGGGTCGTCCACGTGAAAGTAACCGGCGATGGAGACGATCTGGCCGAACAGCTTCGGATGCCGCAGCGCGATGTTCATGGCGCCGTAACCGCCCATGGAGAATCCGGCGATCGCGCGCCGCGGCGCGCCGCGCCGGTGGCGGCCCTCCACCACGGGGATGACGGCGTCGAGGAGGCGGCTCTCCACCATGTCCGATCCATCGGCCGAGTCCGCCCATTCCGTGTCCCACCGGTGCTCGCCGTTGCCGTCAGGGCAGGCGACGATGAACGGTGGATAGCCTTCCTCGAGGCGGACGTCGAGGACGGCGGCGAGCCCGTGGCCGAACGCGTTGTGCGCGTCGCCGGGGTTTCCGTGCAGGAAATACAGCACGGGGATGCGCGCAGAGTCAGGTCCTGGCGGGCGCCAGACCCACACGGAGTGCCACGACGAGTCCGCTGGCCCGCGGA
Source organism: Streptosporangiaceae bacterium (assembly GCA_035260365.1). Classification (GTDB taxonomy): domain Bacteria; phylum Actinomycetota; class Actinomycetes; order Streptosporangiales; family Streptosporangiaceae; genus DATFVJ01. The sequence goes on along the minus strand of DATFVJ010000388.1, from coordinate 7,988 downwards.
CGCTGAGACGCTGCACGACGCCGTGGTGCGCGGCGAAGGACCATACGTCCGACTTGGCCAGCGGCGTCACGCCGGATGGCATGATCATCAGGACCGCGAAGACGGCGAAGACCGCGGCGCCAGTCATGTGACGCGACCAGCTGCGCCGCCGGGCCGTGGGGCCCCGGGCGGTGGCGCACCGTGGCGCGGGACGCTGCGGCGTGGGCCGCCGGCCATTGGGGCGCCGCAGCGTGGGGCGCGGCGCCCCGTGTCGCGGCCCGGCCGCGCGCGTGCTCACCACACGAATCCGCCGGGTCACGCTCCGACACTCTACCGGACGTCACGGTACCCACCAGACCTGGTCACTCAGACCGCGCACCGCGACCCAAATTCTCCGTAACGGCTGCCGCGGACACAGCATCCATTGGTGCGGGGGGCCCTGCAGCCCGGGGGGACAACCCCCCGGACCCCCGCACGGGGCGCCTGTCCGTGGGAGTCAGAGCAATACAGTCATGCGGCCACCGCGGGACGCGGCCCGGCCCGGGGCGGCGTCGGTCAGCGGTTGCCGGCGTCGCCGTGGTTGCCACGGCGACGCAGGTACCGCTCGAATTCGCGCGCGATCGCGTCGCCGCTTGCCTCGGGCAGTTCGGTCGCGTCCCGCTGATCCTCGAGCGCCCTGACGTACTCCGCGACCTCGCTGTCCTGCTGTGCCAGCTCGTCGACGCCGCGTTCCCACGCGCGGGCCTGGTCCGGCAGGTCGGCGAGCGGGAGGGTGATGTCGACGATGTCCTCGATGCCGCGCAGCAGGGCGAGGGTCGCCTTCGGGTTCGGCGGCTGTGCGACGTAGTGCGGCACGGACGCCCACAGCGAAACCGCGGTGAGGCCCGCCTCGCCGCAGGCCGCTTGCAGCACCCCGACGATCCCGGTCGGGCCCTTGTAGTCCACGGGCTGCATGCTGAGCTCGGCCGCGAGCCGCGATTCCGACGCCGATCCCGAGATCGGCACGGGGCGCGTGTGCGGCGCGTCGGCGAGCAGCGCACCCAGCAGGACGATCATCTCGGGACCGACATCGGTGAAGCCCTGCACAAGCTCGTCGCAGAACCGGCGCCAGCGCATGTTCGGCTCGATCCCGTGCACGAGCACGATGTCGCGGTCGACCCCCTCGGGCCGCGCACGCGACAGCCTGGTCGTCGGCCAGATCAGCCGCTCGGTCCGGCCCGCGGTGAGCTCGACGACCGGGCGGGTCACCTGGAAGTCGTAGAAGTCTTCCGGGTCGATCTCCGCTATGGGGGTCGGATCCCACGCGGCGGTCAGGTGCTCGATCACCCCCGAGGCGGCCTCGCCAGCGTCGTTCCAGCCCTCGAATGCCGCCACGAGCACAGGCGCGGTGAGATCATCGACGTTTTCCAGCTCGATGGCCCGAACACCTCCTCCGCGCTTGTGGGCAGGCACAGGTAAAGCACCGTCGCCCGCGCCACCGGCATATCCGTACGGTGACCGCGGCTGGCCTGCCAGTGGCAGCGTCAACGGATCCAGCCTACGTGCTCGGCGCTGATCGCCGTGGCACGTAGCAATCTGCCGTGGGTGGCTGACTGGTGCCATTGGATAGAGTTGGTCCACATGACCAGCCGATCGGGATCTTTGCGTGCCGCGCTCGGTGAGCGCGTCGTTGTCGCCGACGGGGCGATGGGCACCATGCTCCAGGCGGGGGACGTGCCGCTGAGCGACTTCGAGGGCCACGAGGGCTGCAACGAGGTACTCAACGCGACCCGCCCGGATCTGGTGCGTGCGGTGCACGACGCGTACTTCGCCGTCGGCGTGGACTGCGTGGAAACCAACTCGTTCGGTGCCAACCTGGGCAACCTCGGCGAGTACGGCATCGAGGACCGCATCTTCGAGCTCGCCGAGGCGAGCGCGAAGATCGCCAGCGAGGCCGCCGACCACTGGACCGCGGCCACCCCGGACCAGCCGCGCTGGGTGCTCGGCTCGATGGGGCCGGGGACCAAGCTGCCGACCCTGGGCCACGTCCCCTTCGCGCGGCTGCGCGACACCTACCAGCAGTGCGCGGAGGGCCTGCTCGCGGGCGGCGCGGACGCGCTCATCGTGGAAACCTGCCAGGACCTGCTGCAGGCCAAGGCCGCCATCATCGGCGCGCGCAGGGCGACCACCCACTATGCCGCCGACGTGCCGCTCATCGCCCAGGTGACGATCGAGACGACCGGCTCGATGCTGCTCGGCTCCGAGATCGGTGCGGCGATGACCGCGCTCGAGCCCCTCGGCGTCGACGTGATCGGCCTCAACTGCGCGACCGGGCCGTCCGAGATGAGTGAGCACCTGCGGTATCTCTCGCAGCACTCCCGCGTCGCGCTGTCCTGCCAGCCGAACGCCGGCCTGCCCGAGCTGACCGCGGACGGCGCGCGCTACCCGCTCACCCCCGACCAGCTCGCCGACGCGCACGAGATGTTCACCACCGAGTTCGGCGTCGGCCTGGTCGGCGGCTGCTGCGGCACGACGCCCGAGCACCTCGCCGCGGTGATCGAGCGCGTGCGCGGCCGCGAGGTCAGGCATCGGCGCCCGCGCCCGGAACCAGGGGCCGCCTCGCTCTACCAGCTCGTGCCGTTCCGGCAGGAGACCTCGTTCCTCGCGATCGGCGAGCGCACCAACGCCAACGGCTCGAGGGCCTTCCGCGAGGCGATGAACGAGGGCAGGCTCGACGACTGCGTGGAGATCGCCAGGCAGCAGACGAGGGACGGCGCCCACCTGCTCGATCTGTGCGTCGATTACGTGGGCCGCGACGGTAAGGCCGACATGCGCGAGATCGCCGGGCGCCTGGCGACCGCCGCCACCCTGCCGCTCGTGCTCGACTCCACCGAGCCGGACGTGATCGAGACCGGCCTGGAACTGCTCGGCGGCCGCGCCGTCGTGAACTCGGTCAACTACGAGGACGGTGACGGCCCGCAGTCCCGGATCGCGCGGATGATGCCGCTGGTGAAGGAGCACGGTGCCGCCGTGGTCGCGCTCACCATCGACGAGGAGGGCCAGGCGCGCACCGCGGAGTGGAAGGTCCGGGTCGCCACCCGGCTGATCGAGGACCTGACCGGGAACTGGGGCATGCAGGTCAGCGACATCATCGTGGACTGCCTGACGTTCCCGATCACCACCGGCCAGGACGAGACGCGCCGTGACGCGATCGAGACGATCGAGGCCATCCGCGAGGTCAAGCGCCGGTATCCGGACGTGCAGACCACGCTCGGCGTCTCGAACGTGTCCTTCGGTCTCAAAGCACCCGCTCGCGCGGTGCTCAACTCGGTGTTCCTCCACGAATGCACGAAAGCGGGACTCGACTCCGCCATCGTGCACGCGTCGAAAATCCTGCCCATGGCGCGGATACCCGACGAGCAGCGGCAGGTGGCGCTCGACCTGGTCTACGACCGGCGCAGGGAAGGCTACGACCCGCTGCAGCGGCTGCTGGAGATCTTCGAGGGCGTCGACAGCGCGACCGTCCAGGCGGACCGGGCGGCGGAACTCGCCGCGCTGCCGCTGTGGGAACGGCTCAAGCGCCGGATCGTGGATGGGGACCGCCGGGGGCTCGAAATTGACCTCGACGAGGCCCTGACCGAGCGTCCCGCCCTGGAGATCGTCAACGACGTGCTGCTCGAGGGCATGAAGGTGGTCGGCGAGCTGTTCGGGTCCGGGCAGATGCAGCTGCCGTTCGTGCTGCAGTCCGCCGAGGTGATGAAGGCGGCGGTGGCCTACCTCGAGCCGCACATGGACCGCGCGGACGAGGACGGCAAGGGCAGGATCGTGCTCGCCACGGTCAAGGGCGACGTGCACGACATCGGCAAGAACCTGGTCGACATCATCCTGTCCAACAACGGCTACGACGTCGTCAACATCGGCATCAAGCAGCCGGTGTCCGCGATCGTGGACGCCGCCGTCGAGCACCGGGCCGACGCGATAGGGATGTCCGGGCTGCTGGTGAAGTCCACCGTGGTGATGAAGGAGAACCTGCAGGAGCTGAACACCAGGGGGCTGGCCGGCCGCTGGCCGGTGCTGCTCGGCGGTGCCGCGCTCACCCGTGCCTACGTCGAGCAGGATCTCGCCGGGCAGTTCGACGGCGAGGTCCGCTACGCCAGGGACGCCTTCGAGGGACTGCGGCTGATGGACGCGTTCATGGCGGTCAAGCGCGGCGAGGCGGGCGCGCAACTGCCCCCGCTGCGTGAGCGGCGCGTGCGGGCCCGGCTTCGCGAAGAAACCGATACCGAACGGCTGCCGCAGGCGCGTTCCGACGTTGCCACGGACAACCCGATCCCCGCCGTGCCGTTCTGGGGGACACGGGTGATCAAGGGAATCCCGCTCGCCGACTACACGGCGTTCCTGGACGAGCGGGCGACGTTCATGGGCCAGTGGGGCCTGAAGCCCTCGCGGGGCTCGCCCGGGCAGGCTGCGGACGGTGTCTCGTACGAGGACCTGGTGGAGACCGAGGGGCGCCCGCGGCTGCGGATGTGGCTGGAGCGTGCGCAGACCGAGGGCCTGCTTGAAGCGGCGGTCGTCTACGGCTACTTCCCGTGCGTGAGCGAGGGTAACGACCTGGTGGTGCTCGACGCGGAAGGCGAGGACGACCGGCTCGCGGCCCCGCTTGCGGGCAAGGAGCTCGAGCGGTTCAGCTTCCCGCGCCAGCGCCGCGACCGGCACCTGTGCCTGGCCGATTTCTTCCGGCCGCGCGAGAGCGGCGAGATCGACGTGGTGGCCTTCCAGCTCGCCACCGTCGGCCCGCGAATCAGCGTCGCTACCGGGGAGCTGTTCGGGAAAAACCGCTATCGCGACTACCTGGAGCTGCACGGCCTGTCGGTTCAGCTGACCGAGGCGCTCGCCGAGTACTGGCACGCGCGGATACGCGCGGAAATGGGCTTCGCCGATGAGGACCCGGACGATCTCGACGAGTTCTTCCGGCTCGGCTACCGCGGCGCGCGGCTGTCCTTCGGCTACCCCGCCTGCCCGAACCTGGAGGACCGCGCGAAGGTTGTCCGGCTGCTGCGGCCCGATCGGATCGGGGTGACGCTGTCCGAGGAGTACCAGCTCGCGCCCGAGCAGTCCACCGACGCCGTGGTCCTGCACCACCCCGAGGCCAAGTATTTCAGCGTCTGACCCGGCGCTGCAGGCCGTCATGTTCGACATGGACGGCCTGCTCGTGGATACCGAGCCGCTCTGGTTCGAGGTGGAGAGCGAGGTCATGGCCAGGCTCGGCGGCACCTGGAGCCACGCGGACCAGGCCGAGCTCGTCGGCGGCGCACTCGCGGCGTCGGTCTCCTACCTGCTGGCCAAGGCGGCGCCCGCGCCGCGCCGCGGTTCGGCGCGGCCTGGTCAGTGGCCCCCGTCCGCGGCCACGGTGGCCGGCTGGCTGGTGGGCGCGATGACCGACCGCATCGCCACCCGCGGTGGGCCGCTGATGCCCGGCGCGGCCGAGTTGCTCGCCGGGCTGGCAGCGGCCGGCCTGCCGCGCGCGCTCGTCACCTCGTCGGAGCGTTCCGTGATGGACGCGGTCCTCACGCATCTCACGAAGGCTCACGGCCAGGATGCGTCTTGCCAGGGCGGGCCGGGCGCCCCGCCGTCGCGGCTGTTCGACGTCACGGTCTGCGCCGCGGACGTCGCCCACGCGAAGCCGCACCCGGAGCCGTATCAGCACGCCGCCAGGCTGCTCGGCGCCGACCCGGCGCGCTGCGTGGTGCTCGAGGACGCACCGAACGGCGTCGCCGCGGCCGAGGCGGCCGGCTGCGTGGTCGTCGTGGTGCCCGGCGTGGCCGCGCCGGCGCCACGCGAGGGCCGAATCATGGTGTCCTCACTGCGCGAGGTGTCCGCTGGATGGCTGCGCGAGTTGGTCGCGTCGCGGCACACGTCGGCCCGGTGAATCGCAGTACCGCACCGGGGGGAGGGGCCCCCGGGATCCCCGCAAATACCGCTCCGGGGGCTCCACCCTACGCGATCCCGCCGCAAATGCCGCCACTGGGGGATGACTCCCCGGGCCTATCAATGGCGTGCCGTCACCACTGACAGGGGTTGCACGAACCGCGCGGGCCGGGCATCGGTGATCCGCGGCGGTTCTCGCCGTGTGTGACAGCGCGATATGGATCTGTGCACAACGCGCCGGGATCGATACGGATTGATCGTCATTCGGTCACAATCGCACTACGACCGCGAAACGGGTATGGCGTTCATGTCCCCGCGTAGCGGAATCTCCGCGTAGAGGTTCACATGCCCGTTGTCGTGACGGTCTCGTAGCGCGTTACGGATGTGTCACGACACGGGCAGCAGGCACGTGCAGAAGCAATCGTCGGCAGGCAGGGGTAGCCACTGATGGCCGCACCGCTCGATGTCTCGCCCGTGGAGGCGACGGCCGCGTCGGAGGCGGCGCTGGCCGGAACCGGGCAGATCGAGGGCCGGTCGCTCGGCCAGATCGCCTGGCGGCGGCTGCGGCGCGACAAGGTCGCGATGGGCGGCGGCGTGGTGGTCATCCTGCTCGTGCTCAGTGCGGTGCTCGCGCCCCTCCTGACGAAGTACTTCGGCGCCCCGCCGGACCAGTACAACCCGAACACCGTCGATCCGAGCCTGCAGATCCCGCTCGGCGGTTTCGGCGGGATCAGCGCTGCGCACCCGCTCGGCGTGGAACCGAGCACGGGCCGGGACCTGTTCAGCCGAATCCTGTACGGTGCCCAGATCTCACTGCTCATCGCCACCCTGGCCACCCTGGTGTCGGTGGTAATCGGCGTGTTTTTCGGCATCGTGGCCGGCTACTTCGGCGGCTGGGCCGACGCCCTGATCAGCCGGACGATGGACATCTTCCTCGCCTTCCCGCTGCTGATCTTCGCGATCGCGCTGAGCGCGGTGGTACAGCAGAAGGCGTTCGGGCTGACCGGCAACACCCTGCACATCTTGGTGCTCGTGTTCATCATCGGCTTCTTCAACTGGCCGTACATGGGCCGGATCATCCGCGGCCAGACCCTGTCGCTGCGAGAACGAGAGTACGTGGACGCCGCGCGCAGCCTCGGCGCCCGGCCCGGTTACGTGCTGTTCCGTGAACTGCTGCCGAACCTGATCGCGCCGATCGTCGTCTACGCCACCCTGCTGATCCCGACCAACATCCTGTTCGAGGCGGCGCTGTCCTTCCTCGGGGTGGGCGTCCACCCACCGACCCCGTCCTGGGGGGCGATGCTGTCGAACGCCGTGCAGTACTACCAGGTCGACCCCGAGTACATGCTGGTGCCCGGCCTCGCCATCTTCATCACCGTGCTCGCCTTCAACCTGCTCGGTGACGGCCTGCGGGACGCGCTCGACCCGAGAGCGCGGTGAGCCCGTGCCCGGACACCTTTTCCACCCGGTTACCACCGTTTCCAACCACGATGCAGCCACCCACGAAGGGGCGTGCCCATGAAGAAATCCACATACCTCGCGCTGGCCTCGGCCGGTGCCGCCATAAGCCTGGGGCTTGCCGCCTGCGGCGGGAGCTCCAAGACGACCAGTGGCACGAGCACCAGCGGTCCCAGCAGCGTGAGCTACAACGCAGGCGCGGCCGGGATCGTGAACCCGTCCAGCCACAAGGGCGGCACACTGGTCTACCTCAACTCCGGCGACTGGGACTCACCCGATCCTGGCAACACCTACTACGGCTATTCCTGGGACTTCTCCCGCCTTTACGCGCGGACCCTGGTCACCTACACGGCGGCACCGGGCAACGCGGGCCTGAAACTGGTGCCCGACCTCGCGACCAGCCTCGGGCAGGTCAGTAACAACGGCCTGACCTGGACCTACCATCTGAAGCCGAACATCAAGCTGGAGGACGGCGAGACCGTCACGTCGCAGATGATCAAGTACGCGGTGGAGCGGACGGCAAGCTACTCCAAGCCCGGCCAGCCGGCGGTGCTGCCGAACGGGCCGGTCTACTTCGGCGCGTTCCTCACCGACCCGACCTACCCGGGCGCCGCCTACGACACGACCCCGGGCAAGATGGGCTT
>DATFVJ010000387.1:0-5971 GCA_035260365.1 Streptosporangiaceae bacterium | reverse complement strand
GCCGCCGATGGCCGGGCGGGGCCGCGCACGGACCGGCACGTAGCAGAGGAGGCTGATGGCGCGCCAGATCCTGCAGGCGATCGTCGACGGGATCCTCGGCGGCGGCGTCTACGCGCTGATGGCCGCCGGGCTGACGCTGATCTTCGGCGTGCTCGACATCATCAACATCGCTCAGGGCATCCTGGTGGTGCTCGGCGCGTACCTCAGCTACGTGCTGTCCGTGCACCTGCACATCGATCTGTTCGTCGGCCTGCTCGTCACCGTGCCCACGCTGTTCGTGCTCGGCGTCGCCATCCAGTGGGTGTTCATCAGGCGGCTGCGGGGCAGTGAGCGCACCGCCATGTCGCTGCTGGTCAGCTACGCGGTGGCGATCATCATCGAGGGCATCCTGTATCAGGTCTTCGGCGTGAACTTCGTGCAGTTGCACGCCTGGTATGTGGATTCCACCGTGCACGTGCTCGGTTTCTACCTGCCGTATATCTACTTGTTCGGGTTCGCGCTCGCGGTCGTGCTCCTCGCCGCGCTCTACGTGATCCTGTACCGGACCAGGTTCGGCCGGAGCATCCGTGCCACCACGCAGGACCGGACCTCCGCGCGGCTCATCGGAATCGACGTGGACCGGGTGGCGGCGATCACGTTCGGCATCGGGGTCGCGGTCACGGCGGCGGGCGGCATGGTGTTCGGCGCGACCAACGCGTTCAACGCCAACAGCGGATACGACCTGATATCCAGGCTCCTCGCGATCATCATCCTCGGCGGCCTTGGCAGCATCGGCGGCGCGATGGTGGCCGCGGTCTTCATGACGACCGTGGAGGCCGTGGTGGCGGTGGTGTGGTCGCCGACCTGGGCGACGGTGGTGTTCTACGCCGCGCTTGTGGCCGTGCTGACCGTGCGGCCGGTCGGCCTGTTCGGCAGGCAGGCGGTGCGAGCGCAATGACGCAGGGCACGCCAGCGTGGGCACGGCCCTGGCTGCAGCCGGCCGGGATCGCGGCCCTGGCCGCCGCCGCGGGTGTGTTCCCTCTGGTCTTCACCAACCCGCTGGTCACCGAGGTGGGCGTGTACACGCTCATTTTCGTCGCGGCGGCGGCCGGCTGGAACATCTTCTCCGGCTACTCGGGCTATATCTCGCTCGGGCACGCGGTCTTCTTCGGCAGCGGTGCCTACTTCGTCGGCATCGCGGCCAAGGACTGGCACCTGAGCGGTTCCGGCGTGTTCGCGCTGCTGCCGCTCGCCGGGCTGCTTGCCGCGGTGATCGCGGTGCCGTTCGGGCTCGTCGCCCTGCGCGTCCGGCGTCATACCTTCGTGGTCATCACGATCGCGATCTTCTTCATCTTCCAGTTGATGGCGTTCAACCTGTCGGTCACCGGCCCGTCCGCGGGCGTGCTCGCGCCCAATGTGAACTGGCAGGCGGCGACCTTCAACAACCCCTTCTACTACGTCGCACTGGCGATCGCGGCCGTCACGATCGCGCTCTCCTGGCTGATCCGCCGGTCCAGGTTCGGCCTGCAGCTGCTCGCCATCCGCGACGACGAGGACCGCGCCCGCAGCCTTGGCGTGCGCGCGATGCGGGTCAAGCTCGCCGCCTTCGTCATCTCCGCGGTGCCGATGGGTATGGCCGGCGGCCTGTGGATGTACTTCATCGGCCAGGTGCTGCCGCAATACGGCTTCGACCCGGCGTTCGACCTGGTGGTCGCCCTGATGGCGTTCCTCGGCGGGCTCGGCACGATCTCGGGACCCGTGCTCGGCGCGATCCTCCTCGAGCCGTTGCAGCAGTACCTCACGCTCCAGTTCTCCGTCGGCTACCTGTACCTGATCATCTACGGGGTGCTGTTCCTCGCAGTGATCATCTTGATGCCACGCGGCATCATCCCGACGGTGGCCGAGCGGCTCACGTGGCTGCGGACCAGATCTGGCCGGCGTGGCGCCGCCGCGGGCACGGATCCGGATGCGGGCGAGGGCGGCGGCCTGGGTGGCGGCGCCGGCACCCCGGCGGGTGCGGGCGCGGCGGCGGGGGAGCCGGGATGACGTCCCTGCTGCGGACCGATCAGCTGTCGAAGGCGTTCGGCGGCGTGCAGGCGCTCGACGGCTGCACGGTCGAGGTGGAGCAGGGGACCGTGGCGGGGCTCATCGGCCCGAACGGCTCCGGCAAGACGACGCTGTTCAACGCGATCACCGGGTACGAGCGCGTGGACCGCGGCGAGGTGTACCTGGACGGGCGCCGGATCACCAATGCGCGGCCGGAACTGGTGTTCAAGCTGGGCGTCGGCCGGACGTTCCAGCTGACCAGGATCTTCTCCCGGCTGACCGTGCTCGAGAACATGCTGGTCGCGGCGCAGCGCCACGGCGGCATCGTCCGCAACCTGCTCGCGGGATCCGGCGGCGCCGACGACCACAGGCGCGCCAGGGAGCTGCTCGACTTCGTCGGCATCGCCGGTCTGGCGGGCGATCTCGCGGGAACCCTGTCCTATGGGCAGCGCAAGCTGCTCGAACTCGCCTACGTACTGGTGGCCGACCCGGAGGTCATGCTGCTCGACGAACCGGCCGGCGGCGTCAACCCGTCGCTCATCAACCACATCGCGGGCCGGATCCGCGAGCTCAACGCCGAGGGCAAGACCTTCCTGATCGTCGAGCACAACATGGACTTCGTGATGAATCTGTGCGACCGGGTCACGGTGATGGACTCCGGCAATGTGATCGCGTCCGGGCCACCGGAGATCATCCGTACCGACCCGCGGGTTCTTGACGCGTATCTGGGCGGGGCCCTGGAGGAGGACGAGGATGACGTTCCCGCCCAATGACCCGTTCAGTGACCGGCTCAGTGACCCGCCGAAGGATATGCGCGGTGCCGCGCCGGGTGACGCGCCCGGCGATGTGCGCGGTGCCACACGCGACGATGTGCCCGGTGATGTGCGCGGGGACGCATCCGATGATATGTGGGATGCCGCGCGAGGTGACGCGCCGCGTGAGCACGCCGGCGACCAGGGTCGTGACCAGGACGGTGCCCGCCCGGGCTCGCCGGCTGGCGGGGCAGGGACGGACGCCGCGGCCGGCGCAGGCGACCGCTCCGCCGGGCCGGAGCCCATTCTCGCCGTGGACGGCGTGGTCGCCGGGTACGGCGGCGGCGATGTGCTGCGCGGCGTTTCCTTCACCGTCGCGGCCGGCGGGATCACCTGCGTGGTCGGGCCGAACGGGGCGGGGAAGTCCACGCTCCTCGCCGCGATCAGCGGCCTGCTGCGGCCGCGCCTCGGCACGATCACGCTGCGCGGACAGACCCTCGGCGGCAAGACCCCGCGGCAGATCCTGGCGCTTGGGATCGTGCACGTCCCACAGCGCCGCAGCCTCTTTCCTGACATGACGGTCCGGGAGAACGTCGAGCTCGGCGGGTTCATGATCAAGGAGAAGGCGGTCGTCGCGCGGAGGCTCGCCGCGATCGAGGAAATGTTCCCCATCGTGGCCCAATGCGCGGGGCAGAAGGCGGGCAGCCTGTCCGGTGGGCAGCAGCGCCTGGTCGAGTTCGCCCGCTGCCTGATGCTCGACCCGGCGCTGATCATTCTGGACGAGCCGTCGATGGGCCTCGCGCCGAAAGTTGTCAGGTCGGTGTTCGACGCCGTCCGCCTGATCAACCGGCAGGGCAAGACGATCTTGCTGGTGGAGCAGAACGCGCGGGCGGGCCTGCGCCTGTCCACGCACGGCGTCGTGCTCGAGAACGGTACGGTCCGCCTGTCGGGCTCGGGCCGTGCCGTCCTGGAGAACCCGGAGATCGGCACGCTCTACCTCGGCGGCGCCGTGTCCGGAGCGGGATCGCCCTGACGCCGGGCAGCGGCCCCGCCCGCACTGCCGAGGGAACAGCCCAAGATCCGCGACTGTGTCATTCTGCCTGCGCTATGTGCAGGCAGGATTCCACAGAAACGGATCATGAGCGCGCGCGGGGGCAGGTGGAGCGCGGATGGCGCTGTGCGGGCGGCTGAGCCCGCCCGGTGGGATCATCGGCGCGGCACATCGCAGGTATGCGCTCGACTGTTCAAGATCACGAGTTGCGCGGCCTCATGCGTCGCCCAGGTGACCGGGATCATGACACCGACACCCTCTAACGTTGGCGGGACGGCGACGGCAAGAGCCCTCGGCGGTGCGCGATGGTGGCCGCCTCGGTCCGGCTGGACGCACCGAGCTTGGCCAGGATGTTGGAAACATGCACGCTCGCTGTCTTCGGCGCGATGTACAGGGCCGCGCCGATCTCCCGGTTGCTGCGGCCCTCCGCGAGCAGCCGCAGCACCTCGTGTTCGCGTCCGGTCAGGGTGGCGGGATCACCGATGACGTGGCCGGCGGCCTGGGCCGGGCCAGTAGCGAGCCTGGCCCGGCGGGCCAGGTCGCCGAGCGAGGCGCGCAGGGGCGCGGCGCCGAGCATGTCCGCCACGTGCGCGGCCTCCTGCCATTGCCCCTGAGCCTCGGCCCGCTCGCCGTTCTCGGCGAATGCCTCGGCGAGCCGCCAGCGGGATCGGGCCGCTTCGTAGACGAACGCAGGGCCGAATGCGTCAAGCACGTCCTGCCAGGCACGCGGGTTGTTGTCGCCTTGGGCGCGGCGCCACTCCGCCTCGGCGCGGGCGAGCCAGCCCCGGCCGTCGACCCCGAGCACGAATTTCGGCCGGCGCCGGTGCGCGGCGCCCGCACGCGCGACTTCGATCAGCTCCTCGGCCTGCCCGACCGCGGCGCGTGCGGCGTCGCCGTCGCCGTCGCCGACGGCGCGAGCCTGGCTCGCGCGGTCCGCGCAGGCACTCAGGCCGACGGCGGCGACCCTGATGACCGGCGGCCCGTAAGCGCCGTGGAGGTCGAGCTGCGCGCTGATCGTCGCCGCGACGTCCGCGAGCGCCGCGTCGATGTCGCCCTGCCACAGTGCGTGCTCGGCGAGCAGGCCGCGGGCGATGTACTCGACGAACTTGTTTGCCCGCCAGAACGGCTCCATCCAGATCCGCCGCTCCGCGACCGCGGGGCTGCCCCGCGCGACGTCCATGAACAACGCCATCGCGGAAAGCTGAGCCTCCGGAACTGTCGTCACCCGGATGACGAAGCCGTCCGCAAGCTCCTGCGCGTGGTCCCAGCTGCCATCGCTGTAGTGCGCCAGGTAGTGCAGATATTGCAGATCGAGGCCATACGGCGCCAGGCCGAGGCCAGTTTCACTTGCCCTGCGGACGCCCTCGTGCGCGGTCACGGCCGCCGCACCGAGATCGCCTCGCTCGAGGTGGGCCCGGGCGAGCTGGTAGGCGGCGCGCAGCTCGACGCCGAGCACCCTGGCCTGCGCCGCCTGCCGATGGGCGAGCGTAAACAGGTCGACCGCCTCTTTGCTCCGCCCGTTGCGCTCGGCGAGCAAGCCGAGGGTCACCAGGGCGTCGGCCTCGGCCCACGGGGCCTCGGCGGCACGCGCCGCCGCGCGCGCCTGCTCCGCCAGGTCACGCGCCTGCTCCGCCAGGTCACGCGCGTGCTCGTCAGCGTCCGTGCGTGGCTCGTCGGTCCCGTAGAGCATGGTCTGCGCGTAGGTGGAAAGCGCGCGCGCGTGCTGCCAGGTGGGCGGATCGGCAGGCAGCGCGCTGGCCGCGGCGCGCGCGGCGGCCACCGCGTCCTTGGTGTCACCGGTTTCGAGCAGGAAGTACGCGAGCCGCTCGCCGGCCCGGCTGGCCAGCACGGGATCGCTGCCCGAGGAGAGGTAGTCCCGCAGCCGCCGAAGCTGGTGTACCGCGCGGGTGACGTCGCCGCTCGCCGCGGCGTTGTTCGCAGAGGACAGCGCGAGCGTACCGCGATCCATGTTGGCCAGCTTCTCCGGGTCGCGCACCCGTTCCCACAGCGACAGCGCCTGGTCGTAGTGCCGGTGCGCCTCCGCGGGTGCGGCGAGCTGCTGCGCTTCCTGGCCGGCCCGCACGGACGCGGCGAAAGCCCCGGGGATGTCGTGGCTCGCCAGGCAGTGATGGGCAAGCTCGGC
>DATFVJ010000386.1:0-3787 GCA_035260365.1 Streptosporangiaceae bacterium | reverse complement strand
CGCCCGCGCCAAGCTCGTGGCGGGCGACCGCATTACGGTCCTGGTGCGGGTTCGCGCTCATACTCCGGTGCAGGCTCGTCGGCATAGCCGGGCACCCACCTGATGACCTCGGCGCGGAACTCACCCTCGCATTCGAGTTGGCACAGCACACCGATGCCGGCCGTGGAGACCCGGTGAATGAGCACATACGACGGAGGCAGGTTGAAACTTCTGCTGATGTTGGAGGGCCGCAGGTCGGTGACGCGACCCGCCTCGGCCCGCAGCCACTCACGGGTGAACTTGAACGAGTCCACCTTGGACGGCTCCGCGAGTGGCGCGAGGAAGGCACGCAGAGCGTCCAGGTCGATGCCGATACCCTCGCGCAGGAACCCCTGCTCGCGCAGTTCTTGTTCGACGGTCTCGATGTCGCCGTCGTCGTGCATGATCCGCAACAGTTTGCCGATGAATGCGGGGAAGCCGTCAGGCAGCCGGTCAACGGCACCGAAATCGAGCACTCCGAGCTTGCTGTCGGCCATCAGCCTGAAGTTACCCGGATGCGGATCGGCGTGCAGCATGTGCGCCCGCGTGGGGCCGGAGAAAAGGAATCGCGTGAGCAGGATCCCGGCCCGGTTCCGCTCGTCCTGGCTGCCATCGCTGATGATCTTCGATAGTGGCGTGCCGTCCATCCATTCGGTGATCAGGACGTGGTCGGAGTTGGTCACGACCGGTGGCACGTATATATCCGGGTCGCCGTCGTAGGCGATGGCGAACGCCTGCTGTGACTCGGCTTCCAGGTTGTAGTCAAGCTCCTCGGTGATGCGGTCCCTGAGCTCTGCGATGAGTGGCTTCACGTCGAGGCCGGGCATGAGCACGCCGAACAGTCGCGCCGCCCGGCTTAGCTGGGTGAAGTCGCTGATCAGGGCCTTTCCTGCGCCTGGGTACTGGATCTTTACCGCTACCTCACGGCCGTCTTTCCACACAGCGCGATGCACCTGGCCGATGGACGCGGCGGCGGTCGGCTTGTCGTCGAAAGATATGAAGTTCTCGCGCCAGCCGGCGCCGAACTCGCTCACGAGAACCTGGTGCACGGTTCGCGCGGGCAGCGGCGGCGCGGCCTCCTGCAGCCTGGTGAGCGTCGCCCGGTACGGACCAGCGATCTCCGGCGGCAGCGCCGCCTCGAAGATCGACAGAGCCTGGCCGAACTTCATCGCCCCGCCCTTGAGCTCCCCGAGCACCTTGAAGATCTGCGCGGCGGTGCGCTGCTGGATCTCGTTGGCGACGATCTCAGCCGGGCGCCCGCCGATCCGCTTGCCGAACCCCAGAGCGGTACGGCCGGCGAAACCGATCGGGAGGGTGGCCAGCTTGGCGGTCCGCGTCACAGCGCGGCGAGGCAAGTCACTCACGTCTCTCATTGTCCGCTGGCGCTGCTGTTTCTTCCACAACGGCACTCGTGGTGGACCGGCCACGTCCTGCGACGCCAGCGCCAGTCGGGCAGGACAAGCTCGAGCGTGCCGTTGGTCGCGGCGGGCGCTGGCCCGATCCCGTCGAGGAACGTGAGTATCTGACCGGCCGCGTGGGCCGCGACGGCGGTGGCGAGCATGGCGTCGCACGCGGGCGTCGCCGGGCTCTTTCTTGCGAGCTGAGCGGCGATCACGGGCCAGGCCGGGTCGCGGTCCCTGCGCGTGAGATCCAGGCAGCGCAGGCAGGCCGAACGGCCGGGCACGACGAGCGGCCCGACAACGCCGATGGCCTCGGCGGCCGTGGCCGTCAGGTGCGGGACGCGGTCGGCCATCAATTCGGCGACGAGCCCCGGATCATGGTCGTTGGCTAGCACGACAAGGTCGGGCCGGGTCCGGTCGTCGTCGGTCCGGACATCCGGCGCCACGCGTCTGATCGCCCGCGCCACTCCTCGCTGCCTCGGCGCACCGGCATCGGTGAGGTCGAGCCCAGCGGGCGCGGCGTCCGCGGGTCCGGCCCGCCGGGTGTCCCGGCACGTGACGTGGCCGACTCCGGAGGCGGCAAGCAGGCACGCGACGCTCGATCCGATCCGGCCGGCGCCGTGCACACGGACCTGGCTCAGCCGCCGGCGCACCATGACCCGCGCACCGCCGTCGCCGTCTCGATGGGCCAGCGACGCGGTCGCAAGCTCGGGTGCGAGCCGTGCCCGCGTGTCCTCCGGCAGCAGATGACGTGCGGTCAACGGAAAGTCGTCGAGGGCTCCGCCCGCCGCGAGGAGGGTGAGCACCCGGTCGGTCACGTCGGCAGAAATGCCTCGCCTGGCCGTCTCGGTGAGCACGGCCGCGCGGTCGCGGCTCCCGTCAAGCACAGCGATCACGGCTGCCGCCGTATCACCGAGGCCGGTGACCGCGAAGCCGCGGCGCGGGTCGACGCCGATCTGGACTGTCTCGCTGTCTCGCCATAAGTGGAGCAGGCCTGGCTTAAGCACGGGTCTCATGACAGTCAGCGTGGCAGGGCGGACGCGCCCGCGGGAGACCGTGTTCGCGGCCTGTGGATAAGCCGTGCGGCCGTCGCCGGGGCTGTGCCAAACGCGGATCAGCCGATGCCGGGCCCCGGCCCGGCTGCCAGCGCGTCCGGCCCGGCTGCCGCCAGCGCGTCCACGCCGTCGATGGGTGGCCGAAGCCCCCGGGCGCGAAGGCGCGTGCCCTTGCGGCGCCGCAGCCTCCACCGGTCCGCGCACTGCGCGAGGGCCGCTCGCGGACCGTTCGCCGCCCTTCCCCGAGTGACGTACGGTCCGCAGGCCCGGGGACTCCTGCCCTGGAACGTAAGAGGGATCAGCGACCGCGTCAATCCATCCCTGTGGACGGACCTGTGGAGTACCTGTGGAGTACCTGGGGAAACTACGGTGTGTTGTTGTGGGCGCCGCGGTACGACGCTGTGAATTCGCCCGGGTAGAGAGTGCAACAACTCACGTTCTAGCTGGGGAAATGGCACGCACGCCCGGTGGAGAACGAAAAGTCTGAGTTACCGTTCATCAGTGCGGTCAGAAACAGACGTCGAAGTGCGCCGTAGCCCGCGGCGCCGGCGCACCGTGTCCGCGTACCGTGAGGGAAACAAGACGGTCGTGCTCCTTCCCGCCCGGTTTTCCAGGGCCGAGGAGCAAGAGTGGGTGGCTCACATGCTCGACCGGCTGGCCGCACGCGAACAGCGCCGGCGGCCGACCGACGTCGGCCTGCTGAGCCGTGCGCAGGCCCTGTCGGCTCGCTATCTCGACGGCGCGGCCGTCCCGTCAAGCGTGCGGTGGGTCGACAACCAGCAGGGCCGGTGGGGGTCGTGTACGCCCGCCGACGGCTCGATCAGACTGTCGCGCCGGCTGCTCGGCATGCCCGGCTGGGTGCTCGACTACGTCATCGTGCACGAACTTGCCCATCTGATCGTGGCCGACCATGGACCTGGGTTCTGGCGGCTCGTGGCTGGCTACCCGAAGACCGAGCGCGCGAAGGGTTATCTCGAAGGGGTGGCTCACGCCGCCCACCTGGAGGAAATGCATCTGTGAGCAGCCGCCGCGGCCTGCGATCCCGAACATGCGTGCCCCGTTGAACGCCCAGGACCCGGTGCGGCGGATGGCGGCGGTTCTCGTCACGCCGGCCGTCCGCGCCGCGGCGCCGCCCGGCGTCGATCCAGGTGAGTTCGGCCTGGCCCTGGTCGAGGATTCGTGCGACCTCGTGGCCGAGCTCGAACTCGTCGCCCCGGCGGTCGCGGTGAGCCATGAGGCGGAGCATGAGCTTGGCCGCCGTGCGGTGGAGGAGTGCGCGTGGCCGGGAACCGCGGTGCTGCGGCTCGCCCCCGC
>DATFVJ010000385.1:0-4714 GCA_035260365.1 Streptosporangiaceae bacterium | reverse complement strand
CCCGCCGATGTGCTGCTGCACTGCCTCTGCGGCTGCCTCCACCGGGCTGCTCGCCATCGTCGTCTCCTTCCGCTAGGCACACGGCCGCTGGATTGCGAGGCCGGGCGCGGGCACTGGTGCGGGCGGTAATCAGCGGGCTGGCCGCGGCAAGAGGCCGATCTTCGCTCCGGGCGGGGCGATGTCGCCGCCGGGCGGCAGGAGACGGGTCACGGCGGTCATGTCGTCCTTCATATGGGTAAATGTGATGGAATGTGGCATGTCTGATTCGTCCCGTGCGCTACCGGAACCGGACATAGGGAACAGCTTCATGGTGCGGCCGGATCGGCCCGGCAGCAAGACCTAGGTATTACTATCCGTTCCCTTCTGGTGCCGTGGCGCAGCCATCGGTCTCCGTGATCACCGGAGCCGGCTGGTGCCCGGGGATCATTCTCTGTGCTCAGTGATGCCCTTGCGGCAGAAATTACAGAAGAGACGCCAGTGATTACAGTGGCGTACGAGGAGCACCTTGGGCGATGGGCTCGGAAGTCGGCGAAACGTGCGCCGCAGCGGCACAATGAGGTGAGAGAACTCGGTTCTGGAGGGCATTACCGTGACCGCGCCTGCGCTCGCCGACGTTACGGCCGCGCGGCGGCGGTATTACCGGTGACGCCGTGCCGGGCATACGACGGCAACGCAACGGTTGGGTAGCTTCGAATCATGCGACTGGGTGTCCTGGATGTCGGATCGAACACGGTGCACCTGCTGGTCGTTGATGCGCACGAGGGGGCCCGGCCGCTGCCCGCCTACTCGCACAAGTCGGAACTCCGGCTCGCCGATCACATCGAGGACGGCAACCAGCTCAGCCGTGACGGCGCGGAGCAACTCCGGGCGTTCGTCGGCGACGCGCTGCAGGTCGCGGAGGACAAGGGCGTCGAGGAACTGCTCTCCTTCGCCACCTCGGCCATCCGCGACGCCGTCAACGGGGAGGAGGTCCTGGCCAAGATACGCGCCCAGACCGACGTGAACATCCGGGTGCTGACCGGTGAGGAGGAGTCACGCCTGACGTTCCTCGCCGGCCGCCGCTGGTTCGGCTGGTCGTCGGGCCGGCTGCTCGTCATGGACATCGGCGGGGGGTCGCTGGAGATCGCCGCCGGCCCCGACGAGGAGCCGGACGTCGCGATCTCCCTGCCGCTCGGCGCGAGCAGGCTCACCCGCGAGTGGTTCACCTCCGACCCACCCGATGCCACGGACGTGCGCAGGCTGCGCAGGCATGTACGGACCGAAATCGCCAGGACGGTCGGTGATCTGGTCCGGCACGGTCCCGCCGACCGCGCGGTGGCCACGTCGAAGACGTTCAGGCAGCTCGCGCGCATCACGGGCGCGGCGCCCTCGAGTGAAGGCCCCTACCTCAGGCGGGTGCTCAGCCACGCGAAGCTGACACCCTGGGTTGACCGCCTCGCCAACATGACCGTGGCGGAGCGGTCAGAGCTGCCCGGCGTATCCGGCGGGCGGGCCGCCCAGCTGCCGGCGGGCGCGATCGTGGCGGACGCTGCCATGGACCTGTTCGGCGTCTCCGAGCTCGAGGTATGTCCCTGGGCGCTGCGCGAAGGCATCATTTTGCGCAGAATCGACGTCATATCGGCCGAGCCTGCCGAGCCCGCGCGCCGCTGATCAGCAGGTCCGCGGCCGGCCGGCGTAGCCGACGGTACGGATATTGCCTGCCTACCGGATATCTGTACTGTAATCCTCAGGTAAACAGGCGCCTGGGGGATCACGCGGCCCCGGCCATCCTGGCAGAGTATGGCCGCGCTGCTGCCGCAGCAGGGCCTGCTGACCATCTCCGCCTACGCGGCGCTGCTTGCCGTGATCGATGCCCACTACGGCGACGGCGTCATCCGGCCGCGGATGTTCATTCTCGCCGATCAGGCGCCAGTGATCATCACGATGGTGCTGCACACGGCCGCGATGGTCGAGTTGCACGCCCGCCGGCCAGCAGACGATGTGGTGCGGTCCGCGTTCGGGGCGATGAACGCAGAAGCCGAACGGCTGCGCACGGCTCTCGCCGAGAAGGCTGCGACGCTCCGGCGGCTCGAGGGGAAAACACGCCGCCGCTGATCCCGGCAGGCCGCCGCGCCCCTTGGCGGTTTGCCAATCCACCGCCCGGTCATCCGGCTGCGTCACGTGCGTACAGATCGAGGGCGCGGTGCACGGCGTGGTTTTGTCGGCAAGGCCGGTGCGTAAGCAGGTTTACGATGAGCTCGGCCGCTGGCTCGGCGCCTACCTTTCCGGCCAGGTGCGTGACCGCTTGCTCTGATCGGAGGCCACATGCGGCAGCCGTTTGGGATCTTGTTTGTCTGCACCGGGAACATGTGCCGGTCGCCACTTGCCGAGCGGCTGGCCGGCCGCTGGCTGACGGGTAGCGCGGCGGGCGTCGGCGTGTCGAGCGCGGGTACACACGCGGTCGCGGGCGCGGCGATGCACCCCGACAGCGCGGCCGCGCTGAGGCGGCTCGGCGGCGATCCCGGCGGGTTCATCGCGCGCCAGTTAACCGCGCGGTTGGCTGAGGAGGCGGACCTGATTCTCACCGCGGCACGCTCGCACCGGGAGATGGTGGGCGGCCTGTGCCCGCGCGCCGCGGCGCGAACGTTCACGCTCCGCGAGTTCGCCGGCCTCGCCGCGGCCGTCCCGCCCGGCGACATCACCCGGCTCGGCAGCGCCACCGCGCGGGCCCGGGCGCTCACCGCCGCCGCCCACCCGCTGCGTGCTCGGCTGGCCACCCACCAGCCCCACCTGCTCGACGTCCCCGACCCGGTCGGGCGCCCGATGGCGGTGCAGGAGGCCACGGCGCAGCTGATCGCCGGCGCGCTCGCGGGCCCGATGAGCCTGATCACGGGCACGCCGCTGGCCGCGCACAGCGGCGGATCTGCCGCGCCGGCGCCGGCCGGCCCGCCGCCATGGCCTGCCCGAGACGCGGGCATGCGCTGGTGACCGCGCCCACTCCGGCCGGCCGGCCGCGGCGGGGCGGCGCGCGCAGAACCGGGCCCGGCGGGACCGCTCACGGCCTGCTCGCCGTCTGCGCGGCCGTATTGGCCGCGGCGAGCATCGCGCTGCTCGCGGTCGTGATGGCGCTCGGCCCGTCGGCGGCGGTGCCGCGCATCGGCCCGGGCGGGCCGATGTGGTCGCTGCACGCGAAGCCGTCCGCGGCCAGCGTCATCGCGCTCGAGCGGACGGGTCTGCTCCTCGGCGCGCTCGCGGTGGCGGCCGGCCTCGCGGCCGTCAGGCGCGGCTGGCGGCCGTCCGCGCTCCTTCTGACGGGTGCCGGGGCGGCAGCGGCGGCCTTGTTCGTCTTCCTGCCGCCCGCCGGGTCCATCGACGTCCTCAACTACGCCATCTACGGCAGGATCGCCGCCCTCGGTCACAACCCGTACCTGATGCGGCCGGCGCAGTTGTACGGCGCCGGTGACCCGGTGGGTCGGTACGCTCCGGGGAACTGGCGAACGCTGCCCACCATCTACGGCCCGGTCGCGACCGCCCTGCAGTGGGCGGCCGCCAGGCTGGGCGGCGCGTCGATGGCGCGGATCGTGTTCTGGATCAGGCTGGGCAACGCGCTCGCCTTTGTCGCGACCGGAGCCGGGCTCGTCCGGCTGGCCGGACCCGACCGCGCCCGTCAGGCACGGGCGTGCCTGCTCTGGGCGGTCAACCCGCTGATGCTGTTCTGGCTGGTCGGCAGCGGTCACGTGGACGTGCTGCTCGCTCTGGCCATGGTCGCGGCGCTGATAACGCTCCGGCCGGCCGGCCGGTTGGGTGGTGCGCGGGCGGGCCGGTGGGGTGGCGGCTCCGGCGCGGCGGCCGGCGCGGCGACCGGTGTCATCGTGGGCGCCGCGACCGCGATCAAGACACCGTTCGCGCTGGCCGCGCTCGGCCTGGCGTGGGCCGCGCGCTCGTCGCCGCGCACTCTCGTAGCCGGGCTCGCCGGCGCCGCCGCCGTGCTCGTCCCTTGCTATCTGGTGCCCGGCGCGCTGAACACCGCGGTCCTCAGCCGCCGGCTCACCGTCAGCGCCGGCTTCATCTACCCGGTGCCCGCCGCGATCGGGTCGAGGCCCGCGGTCTTCGCGGCCACCGTGCTGGCCGCCACGCTGGCGCTCGCGGCGCTCCTGCTCTGGCGCCTTCCGGCCGGCCACCCGGCGCTGCCGGCCGTGCGGCCGGCGGCCGCTCTGGCGCTCGCGTGGCTGGCCGTCTTCCCCGTGCAGGCACCCTGGTACGACGCGCTGATCTTCCCGCTGCTCGCGCTGATGCCGGCCAGCGCACTCGATTACCTGCTGCTCACCCGGTGCCTGCTGCTCAGCGAAATGGTGCTGCCAGGCGTGCTGCCGAACACCGGGTCGCTGAGCGTCGCGATCGGCCGGTTCAGCCACATCGGGCTGCTTGTGGTCCTCGGCGCGCTCATCCTCGGGTGCGCGCTGCGCGCGTGGGGAGCCGCGAGACCCAGCGGCGGCTCAGGCGGCGGCCGGGGGGATGGCCGAGGCGGCGGCGAGACAGGTGCGGACGCCGTCACCGCGCCCGCGCGGGTCCTCGATTCGGCGCGACTGCGCCGCGCCCGCTGAGATGCGGGCACGTGTTCAATGGGCCGTCACGATCACGCCGAGACGGTCACCTGGACGCTGTGCCAGCCGGTGGCGCCGTCGGGGAAAATATTCGCCTGAGCACCGGTCTGGGTGTATCCGGTCGCGTCGGT
>DATFVJ010000384.1:0-3196 GCA_035260365.1 Streptosporangiaceae bacterium | reverse complement strand
CCCCACCACGGCTGCGCGAGCCGTACCCGCAGATTTGCCTTGACTGTGCCCACATCCGGGCAGTGCGGGTACGAGTGCCGCCAGCGACAGCCCGGTCCGCGCTACCGATGATGCCGGTCCGCCGGTAAGACGGGGGTCAAGCCGCGAACAAACCCTCGGTAATCATCCGGACGGGCGGTGGTGACAGGTGACCGGGTAGCCCGAACTAACTGTCTGCGACTGGCCATGTACGCGTGACCGCGGGCGCGGCTCAGGCGAGACGGCGGGCGGCCTCGTCGGCCCAGTAGGTCAGGATCATGTCGGCGCCGGCCCGGCGGATCGCGGTGAGCGTTTCCATGATCACCCGGTCCCGGTCCAGCCAGCCGTTCGCCGCGGCGGCCTCGGCCATCGCGTATTCGCCGCTCACCTGGTACGCGGCCACCGGCACGTGCACGCTGTCCGCCACCCGGCGGACGATGTCGAGGTAGGGGAGGGCCGGCTTCACCATGACCGCGTCCGCGCCCTCGTCGATGTCGAGCAGGACCTCGCGGAGAGCCTCGTCGGGGCTGCGCGGATCCATCTGGTAGGACGCGCGGTCCCCGAACCGCGGCGCGCACTCCGCCGCGTCGCGGAACGGCCCGTAGAACGCGGACGCGTACTTCGCCGAATACGCGAGCACGGCCACGTCCGGGTAGCCGGCCTGGTCGAGCGCACCGCGGATCGCGGCCACCTGGCCGTCCATCATCCCGCTCGGCGCGACCACCTGTGCGCCCGCCGCGGCCTGTGCCACCGCGATCGCCGCGTAACGCGTCAGCGTCGCGTCGTTGTCCACGTCGCCCGCGGCGGTCAGCACACCGCAGTGCCCGTGGTCGGTGTACTCGTCAAGGCACAGGTCGGCCATGATCACCGTGGTGTCGCCGACCTCGGCGTCGACGTCACGGAGCGCAAGCTGGACGATGCCGGCCGGGTCGTCCGCCGCCGAGCCACGGCCGTCTTTGACCGCCGGGATCCCGAACAGGATCAGCCCGCCGACGCCCGCCTCGACCGCGTCGACCGCAGCCTTCCGCAGGCTGTCCCTGGTGTGCTGCACCACTCCAGGCATCGACCCGATGGGCTGCGGCTCGCTGATCCCCTCCTTGACGAACATCGGCAAGATGAGATCAGCGGGCCGGACCGTCACCTGGGCCACCAGGCGGCGCAGCGCGGGACTGCGCCGCAGCCGGCGCGGCCGCGCCGCAGGGAAGCTCGCACTCATGACAACATCGACTCCTCTTCCCCGCATTGCTCCGCTACCTGACCTGCCGCCGGTGGCGGGCGCTGCCGCCCGCCACCGGCCCCTATTTCACCCGTCCCCGGTCCTAGTTCGCCCGTCGCCTGGCGCCGCGGCGGCGCTGGCTGGGCCGCCGCAGCTGCTCCCCAGCGGATATCGCCGCCGCGCGCAGGCCGGCGCCATGCTCGGCGAGCGCCTCGACGAGCGAGGTGACCGACGGCCGCGGCGCCATCACGTCCACGCGGAGCCCGAACTCCTCCGCCGTCTTCGCGGTCTGCGGGCCGATCACCGCGATCACCGTGACCGCGTGCGGCTTGCCCGCGATCCCGACCAGGTTGCGTACCGTCGACGACGAGGTGAACAGCACCGCGTCGAAGCCGCCGCCCTTGATCGCCTCCCGGATCGGCGCGGGCGGCGGCGCCGCCCGGACCGTGCGGTAGGCGGTGACGTCGTCGGCCTCCCAGCCGAGTTCGGTGAGCGCGGCGACGAGGGTCTCTGTCGCGATGTCCGCGCGCGGCAGCAGCACCCGGTTGATCGGGTCGAGAATCTCGTCGTACGGCGGCCATACCGCGGCGAGCCCCTCGCTCGACTGCTGCCCCTCGGGCACGAGGTCCGGCGTGATGCCGAAGGCGCGCAGCGCGGCCGCGGTCTGCTCACCGACCGCGGCCACCTTCACACCCGCGAAGGCACGCGCGTCGAGGCCGTACTCCTCGAACTTCTCCCTGACCGCGCGGACGGCGTTCACCGAGGTGAAGGCGATCCACTGATAGCGGCCGGTGACCAGGCCCTTGACCGCGCGCTCCATCTGCTGCGGCGTCCGCGGCGGCTCGACGGTGATGGTCGGCACCTCTTCTGGGACCGCGCCGTGCGCACGCAGCCGCTCGGAAAGCGCGCCCGCCTGTTCCTTGGTCCGCGGCACGAGCACCCGCCAGCCGAACAGCGGCCTGGTCTCGAACCACGACAGCTGCGCGGCGGTCGCGGCGGGCGGTCCGGCGACCGCGACGGCGGGCCCGTCGGTGGTGAGCAGGCTGATGCCGGCCGCCTTCAGGTCAGCGCCGATGGTGCCGAGCGTCGAAACCACCGTCCGCTGCGCTGTCGTCGTCCCGTTCCAGGTCACTGCGAACGGCGTGCCCTCGTTCCAGCCGGCGCCCACGAGCATCTTCGCGATGTCCGCGGGCCCGGTCTCCGCGTCAAGGACGACGAGCGCCCCCGGGCCGGCGGGCACCCGGCCCACCTCGGATGCGTGCACGACGCGGACGTCGCCACCTACGTCCGAGCCGAGGGGGATGCCGGCGTAGGCCGGAACGGCGGTCGCCGGCGGCACTCCAGGCACCACCTCGAACCGCGCTCCGGCCTTGGCGCACGCGGCGGCGAGTTCGGCGCCGGGCGCGAGCATGAACGGATCGCCTGGGTAGAGGCGCACGACACGCTGCCCCGCCTTCACCGCCTTGACGATCGCGCGGGCATCGCCGGTGAGTTCGGCCGGGTCGGCGATCTCCTGGCCGGCGGACAGGCGGCCGCGCAGCCGCTCGGCAAGATCAGGGCTCGTGACGACCAGGTCAGCCTGGGCGAGCAGTTCGGCCGCGCGCAGCGTCAGGAGTCCTTCGTCGCCTGGGCCTGCGCCGGCGAGGGCTACCCAGCCCGGCTGGGCAGCGCCGCGGGCCGCGGCCGTACTTGCTGCTGCCTGCGGTGTGGCGGCGGCCCGCGCCGAGGTGCGCGGGTTGGCGTCGTCCTCGGCGCCGGCTGGCTTGTCGTGTTCGGGCGTGGGGTTCACGTCGCATGCTCCCCGGTGTTCGACCGTGCGCCGGGCACGGAAATGTGAGCAGCGGCCCCGCGCGCGAGCAGGTCGGCCGCGAGCTCCCTGCCGACCTGCTCTGCCATATCGGCGGGACCGCTCCTGGACAACCGCACCCGGCCGGCGCCGTCTACCGCAAGCACCACGGCCTG
>DATFVJ010000383.1:0-2775 GCA_035260365.1 Streptosporangiaceae bacterium | reverse complement strand
GGCGGGATTAGGGTGTGTCCCGTAGATCTCGGTGGATGCGGGCGCCATCCTCAGCCAGCAGGGCCAGGCGGCGATCCGGCCAGGCGGTGCTTGTCTTCGAGGAGCCGATACTGGTTTGTATCGGCGACGACGACAACGCCGCTGGTCGTCGTCTGGGCGCCGATCCACGCCGCCAGAGATCTACGGGACATGCCCTAGGCTGTGGAGCGTCATGCGTGCCTCACTCGCCTACACCACGGCCCGCGTGCTGCTCTTCGTCGCGGCACTCGGCGGGCTCTACCTGATCGGGGCCCGCGGTTTGCTGCTTCTCGCGCTCGCGACCGCGATCAGCGGGCTGATGAGTCTCGTCCTGCTGTCGCGTCAGCGCGATGCCATGTCGGGAGCGCTGTTCTCGCGCGTGCGCGAATTCCGCCAGCGGATCGACGACGGCGCCCGCTCAGAAGACCAGGACTGACACGGACCCGGAAAGAACGCGCGGCTCGTGTGTCAGGCTTGGCGCGTGACCCGTGCTCAACTGGACAAACGGCCGGCGGACGTGGCCGCCATGTTCGACCGGACCGCGCGCCGCTACGACCTGGTCAACGACGTGCTCTCGCTCGGCCAGGACCGGCTGTGGCGCCGGGTCGTCGCGCGGACCGTCGGAGCCGCTCCCGGCGAGCGGGTGCTCGACCTGGCGGCGGGCACCGGCACATCGGCGCGGGCTTTCGCCCTGGCGGGCGCCGCGTGTGTGGCGTGTGACTTCTCGCTCGGCATGCTCCGCGAAGGCGTGCGCCGCCAGCGGGGCGACACGACCGAGGGCGCTGCCCGGGTCAGCTTCATCGCCGGCGACGCGCTTGCGCTGCCGCTGCGCGATGCGTCGTTCGACACGGTGACGATCTCCTTTGGCCTGCGCAACGTCTCGGATCCGCTGGCCGCGCTGCGTGAGATGCTGCGCGTGACCCGGCCGGGCGGCCGTCTTGTTGTCTGCGAGTTCAGCCACCTGCCCGCCCGGCCGGCGGATCTGCTGTACCAGCGTTACCTGGAGCGCGCGCTGCCGTCGGTCGCGGGCCGGGTGAGCAGTAACCCGGACGCGTACGCGTATCTCGCCGAATCAATCAAGGACTGGCCGGACCAGGCCGAGCTCGCCAGGTGGCTGCACGCGGCCGGCTGGTCGGCGGTCCGCTGGCGGAACCTCTCATTCGGGATCGTCGCCCTGCACAGCGCCGTCAAGCGGGCCGTCAAGGCGGAAACCACCGCCGGCGAGTGTTCTGCCGGCGCGGCCGCCGGCGCGGGGGCCACCGGTTCCGTCAGCCGCGGCGGCGCGTCATGATATTTCACGGCAACGCGCGGGGTGGTTCGCAGCGCAAGGACGCGAAGGTCTACACTTCCGGTGAGTACTTGTGAAGCGGTTCACAAAAGGATAAGCCCCGTGCCACGTACGAATCGCATGCCCTCGCGATCGTGGGCGGCCCTGAGCGGCCCAGATCGGCACGCGGCGGCCCACGTGCCTTCCCGCACCAACGTCAGGACAGGTCTGTGACCGAGCGACTTCCCCCCACTGCCAACGGCGGCCCGGCGCCGAGCGGGTCCGGCTGCACGCGCGCGGAGCCGGACGCTGACGTCATCGTCGTCGGCGCCGGCCCGGCGGGCTCGGCGACAGCGTTCTATCTGGCGCAGGCCGGCCTTTCTGTCCTGCTCCTTGAGAAGACCGCATTCCCGCGCGAAAAGGTATGCGGCGACGGACTGACCCCACGCGCGGTGAAATGCCTGGTCAAAATGGGCGTCCCGATTCGCGAAGAAGACGGCTGGATCAGGAACCGGGGCCTGCGCATCATTGGCGGCGGCGTGCGCATCGAGGTGCCGTGGCCCGATCTCACCGGTTACCCGGGATTCGGCCTGGTGCGCACGCGCCTCGGGTTCGACGAGGCGCTCGCCCGCACCGCCGAGCGCGCCGGGGCGAAACTGATCGAGCGGGCCGCTGTCACCGGCCCCGTGCTCGACGAGCGGACCGGCCGGATCGTCGGCGTCACCGTGCGTCACACGCCGCCCGCGTCCGCCGCTGCCGCCGCAGGCGCACCGGGCCAGACAGCCGAATCAGACGCAGGCCGTGACGCCAGCGCCGCGCGGCCGCCGGATCAGACCTACCGCGCCCGGCTCGTGGTCGCGGCCGACGGCAACTCGTCGCGCCTGTCGGTGGCCATGGGCCTGCGCAGGCGCGACGACCGGCCCATGGGCGTGGCGATCCGCACCTACTACACGAGCCCGCGGCACGACGACGACTACCTCGAGGCGTGGCTCGAGCTGTGGGACCACGACCGGCTGCTGCCCGGGTACGGCTGGATCTTCGGCGTCGGCGACGGCACGAGCAACGTCGGGATCGGGCTGCTGAACACCAGCGACGCCTTCCAGAACACCGACTACCGCGGGATGCTGAACAGCTGGCTGGCCGGGATGCCCGCCGACTGGGGCTTCACCGAGGAGAACAGGACGCAGCCCGTGCGCGGCGCCGCGCTGCCCATGGGTTTCAACCGGACCCCGCACTACACCCGGGGCATGCTGCTCGTCGGTGACGCGGGCGGGATGGTGAACCCGTTCAACGGCGAGGGCGTCGCCTACGCCATGGAGGCGGGCGAGATCGCGGCCGAGGTGATCGCGGCGGCGCTGGCCAGACGGTCGGCGGAGTCCGCGGAGCGCGTGCTGCGGGAGTACCCCGCGATCCTGCGCGGTGCCTACGGCGGGTACTACACGCTCGGCCGCGTGTTCGTGCGGGCGATCGGCCATCCCGAGCTGATGAAG
>DATFVJ010000382.1:0-6744 GCA_035260365.1 Streptosporangiaceae bacterium | reverse complement strand
CCGTTCGCCAGGCGCTCAGCTACGGGATCAACCGGGCGCACCTGATCCAGGACGACAACGGCCCCGCGGTCAGCCCGCCGCTCACGCACATCCTGCCGCCCGAGGTGACCGGGGCACCGGCGAACTTCGACCCGTACCCGTACAACCCGACCAAGGCCAAGCAGATGCTCGCCGCGGCCGGGTACCCGAACGGGCTCACGCTGAAGATGCTGTACCGGCCGTCGAGTTCGCTTTCCTCGAAGCTATTCCAGACCCTGCAGGCTGACCTCGCCGCCATCGGCGTCAAGATCACCGGGCTCGGGGTGCCGTCCGCGGACTTCTACACCAAGTACCTCCAGGTGCCGACGGTCGCGCACGCCGGCACGTGGGACGTCTCGCTCGCGGGCTGGGGCCCGGACTGGTACCCGGACGGCGCGGTGTCGTTCTTCAACCCGCTGTACTCCGGTGCACCTTCCTACCCGCCGACCGGCAGCAACTTCGGGTTCTACAACAACCCGACGGTGAACAGCATGATCACCCAGGCGGCCAGCGCGGCCAGCGCCTCCGCGGCGAACGCCCTGTGGGGCCAGCTTGACCACATGGTCATGGCGGACGCGCCGATCTACCCGATCACCGACCCGCAGCAGCCGCTCTACCACGCCAGCTACGTCCACAACGCGGTGTACGTGCCGGCGATCCAGCAGTTCGACCCGACCAACGTCTGGCTGAGCACGCCGTAACCGGCGGCAGCGCCGCCTGGCCGTGTCACGGTTAGCACGGTTAGGCGCCGCACGCCAGAAAGGCTGTGATCACGCCGGCCGCTCCGTGGAGCTATCGCGGAGCGGCCGGCGGGATTACAGTCATTTTGGGTCCTGGGCTGCGCATATCGTGTCTGCCTGGACCCGGGAAATGTGGAAAGGGTAGGCAGCGTGGCGCTACTTGAGGTCGATGACCTGCACGTGTCATTTCCGACCCCGGACGGCGTCGTGCAGGCGGTCCGCGGCCTGTCATTCAGCGTCGATTCCGGGCAGACCCTCGGGATCGTCGGTGAATCCGGTTCCGGTAAGAGCGTGTCCACCCAGACGATCATGGGGTTGACCCGCGGGGCCCGGGTAACGGGCCAGGCGCTGTTCGACGGCCGGGACATGCTCACGATGGACCGGGACGAACTGCGCAAGGTCCGCGGCGCGAAGATCGGCATGGTCTTCCAGGATCCGCTGTCGAGCCTGCACCCCTACTACCGGGTGGGCTGGCAGATCGTGGAGATGATCCGCGAGCACGACCACGAGGCGAGCAAGGAGCAGGCGCGCAAGCGCGCGGTCGAGCTGCTCCGCCTGGTGGGCATCCCGGAGGCCGACCGCAGGGTCGACGACTACCCCCACCAGTTCTCCGGCGGCATGCGGCAGCGCGCGATGATCGCGATGGCGATGGCGCTGAATCCCTCGCTGCTCATCGCCGACGAGCCCACGACCGCGCTCGACGTGACCGTGCAGGCCCAGGTGCTCGAGGTCATCCGCCGCCTGCAGGACGAGTTCGGGATGGCGCTCATCCTCATCACGCACGACCTCGGCGTCGTCGCCGACGTCGCGGACAACGTGGTCGTGATGTACGCGGGCGCGGCGATGGAGAAGGCCGACCGGCGGACGACGTTCTTCGCCAACCACCACCCCTACACGGAAGGGCTGCTCGAGTCGCTGCCCGCCTACGGCGGCGGGCGCGAGCGGCTGCGGCCCATCCCGGGCCAGCCGCCCAGCCTGATCACGCTGCCGTCCGGCTGCCCGTTCCACCCGCGCTGCCCCTACGTGATGGAGCGGTGCCGCATCGAGGTCCCGGAACTCGGGGAGGTCGGATCCGACCCGACGCACCTGTCCGCGTGTTTCCTCCCGCACGACATGAGCGCCCGCGA
Organism: Streptosporangiaceae bacterium; assembly: GCA_035260365.1. Classification (GTDB taxonomy): domain Bacteria; phylum Actinomycetota; class Actinomycetes; order Streptosporangiales; family Streptosporangiaceae; genus DATFVJ01. Next base: position 4,859 of record DATFVJ010000382.1, on the reverse strand, counting down.
CCAGCTTCGGCGCAAGGTTCTCGGCGAACCGCTGCCCACACCGGCCGAGGCGTGAGGAGCACCGCATGAGCGCGGACATCCCGGCGACGCCGCCGCCGCAGGACGCCACCGGGGACGACGTCCTGCTGCGGGTGGAAAATCTCGTCAAGTACTTCCCCGTGCAGGCGCAGCGCCTGTTCCAGCGGGGCAAGGACGTCGTGCACGCCGTCGACGGCGTGGACCTCGAGGTGCGCCGCGGCCAGACCGTCGGGCTCGTCGGCGAGACCGGCTCCGGCAAATCGACGCTCGCCCGGTGCGTGACCAGGCTCTACGACATCACGAGCGGCCGGATCGTCTTCGACGGGCAGGACATCAGCAGGCTCCCGGCGCGGCGGATGCGGCCGTTCCGCCGGCAGATTCAGATGATCTTCCAGGATCCGTACGGATCGCTGAACCCGCGCAGGCGCGTCGGCTCGATCATCGGGGACCCGTTCGCGATCCACGGGATCGCGGGCGGCAAGGAGCGCAAGCGCAAGGTCCAGGAGGTCATGGAGCTCGTCGGCCTCAACCCCGAGCACTTCAACCGGTTCCCGGCCGAATTCTCCGGTGGCCAGCGGCAGCGTATCGGCGTGGCGCGCGCGCTGGCGTTCCGGCCCAAGCTCATCGTCTGCGACGAACCGGTGTCCGCGCTCGACGTCTCGATCCAGGCACAGATCATCAACCTGCTCGTGGATCTGCAGAGCGAGTTCGGGCTCACCTACATCTTCATCGCCCACGACCTGTCGGTGGTGCGGCACGTGAGCAACTCGGTCGCGGTCATGTACCTCGGCAAGATCACCGAGCACGCGCCGGTCGAGGAACTGTGGAACCACCCGCGGCACCCCTACACCGGCGCGCTGCTGTCCGCGGTCCCGGTTCCCGACCCCGAGCACGCCGAACGGCGGCAGCGGATTCTGCTCGTGGGCGACGTGCCGTCGCCGATCAGCCCGCCGTCCGGGTGCAGGTTCCATCCGCGGTGCCCCAAGGCGGCCCAGGTGTGCGTCGACACCGAGCCGCTGCTCGAGCCGCGGCTCGGGGACGGCCCGGGCCATCTGGCGGCATGCCACCTGCCGATGGAGGACGGCGAGGATCTCACCAAGGCCCGGCCGACCATCGGCGCCGACCAACGCGTCATCGAGCCCGGTGTCGTCGGCGGCGGCTGAGCCGTCCGCGGGTTCTGAGGAAGGGAGGGAACGATGAGTATCGGTTCCGGCGACCTCATCGCGGTCGGCGGCGCGCCGTCTCAGCCGGTCGCCCCGATCGCCGAAGGGGAGGCCGCGAAGAAGATCGAGGGGCGCAGTCCCTGGCGGCTGGCCATGAGCAGGCTCCGGCGGGATCGCGCGGCCATGCTCTCCCTCGGCGTGATCTTCATCATCGTCCTCGTCGCGATCTTCGCGCCCGTCTTCGCCGCGGTCACCGGTCATGGTGTCTACGAGCAGTTCCGTACCACCGGCCTCAGCCCGGAGGGCCAGCCGGTCGGGCCGGGCGGCGCCTTCCTCTTCGGCACCGACGACCAGGGCCGCGACATCATGGTCCGCATCGCGTACGGCGCGCGGATCTCGCTGATCGTCGGCGTCGCCGGGACCGCGCTCACCGTCGTGATCGCCGCGATCGTGGGACTCGCCGCGGGCTACTTCGGCAAGATCGTCGACACCGTGCTCGCCCGGCTCATCGACGTGCTGCTCGCCTTCCCGTTCCTGCTGCTCGCGATCGCCCTGGTCTCGATCATCGGACCGGGCCTTTCCGTCGTCATCATCGTCATCGGGTTCTTCGGCTGGGCATCGGTGGCCAGGATCGTCCGCGGGCAGGTCCTGTCGATCCGCGAGAAGGAATACATCGAGGCGGCCCGCGCGCTCGGCGCGGGGCCGTGGCGGATCATGTTCATCGACATCCTGCCGAACGTCGTCGCGCCGATCATCGTGTACACGACCCTGCTGATCCCGCTCACGATCGTGGCCGAGGCGTCACTGTCGTTCCTCGGCGTGGGCGTGCCGCCGCCGACCGCCGACTGGGGACAGATGATCAGCGAGTCGTCGAACTACTACAACAACGGCTCCTGGTGGTTCCTCGTGTTCCCGAGCCTCGCCTTGCTGATCACGACCGTGGCATTCAACATCTTCGGAGACGGCGTCCGCGACGCGTTCGACCCGCGCGGCGGCCAGCTTTTCGTCTAGGAGCTTCACGTGGCCCGCTTCCTCGTGCGCCGGATCGCCCTCGGCCTGTTCACCCTGTGGCTGGTGACGGTCGCCGTCTTCCTGATCTTCTTCGTCGGCCCCGGCCCCGGCTTCGTCGCGCACACGCTGGCCGGCCGCCAGGCGACGCCCGCGCAGGTCGCGGCGGTGTCCCACCGGCTGGCGCTTGACCGGCCCATCTTCACGCAGTACTGGTACTTCCTTGTTGGCAACCCGTCTGTACCCGGTTCTGGCCTGCTGCACGGCAACCTCGGCTACGACTTCTACCACGACCAGCCGGTCAACTCGATCCTGAAGGCGGCCTTCCCCATCAGCCTGTCGCTGGTCGTCGGCGCCGCCGTGCTGTGGCTGGTCATGGGGGTGCTCAGCGGGATCGTGTCCGCGGTGCGCAGCCGCTCGGTCTACGACCGCACGTTCACGGTGCTCGCGCTGGTCTTCTATTCGATGCCCACCTTCGTCCTCGGCTTCCTGTTCCTGCTGCTGCTGTACTACGAGCTCACGATCCACGGCGTCAGCCTGTTCCCTGGTTCCGGCTACACGTCGTTCACCACCAACCCCTTCCAGTGGTTCCGCGGGCTGATCCTGCCCTGGTTCACCCTCGCGCTCGTGTCCGCCGCCGTCTACACCCGGCTGACCCGGGGATCGATGCTCGACGTGCTGGGCGAGGACTACATCCGCACCGCGCGGTCGAAGGGCCTGTCAGAACGGCGGGTGATCTTCCGGCACGCGCTTCGCTCGGCGCTGACGCCCGTCGTCACCCAGTTCGGCATCGACGTCGGCGTCCTGTTCGGCGGGGCGATCATCACCGAGGTGGTGTTCGGCATGCCGGGCCTCGGGTACACCGCGTTCCAGGCCATTCAGCAGCAGGACCTGCCGGTCATCATCGGCGTGGTGATCATCACCGCCACCGCGGTCGTCGTCGCGAACATCATCGTCGACGCCGTCTACGCGATCCTCGACCCCCGCGTGCGCCTGCACTGAGCCCGGCCCGGCGGGTTCCCCGCGGAGCTACCGTGTCACCCAGCGTAGCGCAAGCCTGACGGCACGTGTCACCGCGCGTGAGCCGTTCGGCATCAAGATCCTTAACGGCTGCCGCGGCGTGTCGCTGGCCTGGCCGGTGTCGTGGGGGTTCCGGGGGGTCGCCCCCCGGGCAGACACAGCCATAACGGCTTGCGCAGGGTGGCGCCGACCGGCGCAGCGGGGATTCCGGCGGGTCGCCCCGGGCCGGCGCCGCCTATCCCTCGAGCGCGTACTGCATGGGGCGGAACTTCGGCTGGGCCTCGGCGAGTTCGGCCGCCGGGTCGGAGCCCGCGACGATCCCGCAGCCGGCGAACAGCCGCGCGCGCTGCCCGTTGATCTCCGCGCAGCGCAGCGCGATTCCCCAGTCGCCGTTGCCCTGACCGTCCACCCAGCCCACCGGGCCCGCGTAACGGCCGCGGTCCATGCCCTCGAGCTCGCGGATGAGCTCCATCGCGGCGTCGGCGGGCGTGCCGCAGACCGCCGCGGTCGGATGCAGCGCGGCGGCGACGCTGAGCGCGCTGCGGTCCCCGGCCAGTGCGCCCGTCACCTTCGTCGCCAGGTGCTGCACGTTGGCCAGCGCGAGCAGGGACGGCTGTGGCTCCACGTCCAGCCGCGTGCACAGCGGCGCGAGGGCGTCGCGGACCGAGGCGACCGCGTACTCGTGCTCCTCGACGTCCTTGGCCGAGGTGAGCATCGCGGCGCCGAGCGCCGCGTCCTCGCCCGGGCCCGATCCGCGGGGGGCCGTGCCGGCCAGGACCAGCGAGCTGATCTGCTGCCCGTCGCGCCGGATGAGCAGTTCGGGGGTGGCGCCGACGAGCCCGGCGCAGGCGAACGTGTAACACGCCGGGTAGCGCGACGCCAGCCTGCGCAGCAGCAGCCGCACATCGATCTCCTGCGCGGCCACGGCGGTCTGATCACGCGCGAGCACGACCTTGCTGAGGTCGCCCGCCCTGATCCGGGCCACCGCCTGGGCTACGGCTTGTTCCCACTGCAATGCGGTGAGTGACCCGTCCTGCCAGCGCACTTCGGCCGGCGCGGTCCAGGAGCCCGCCAGGTTCAGCGGGCCGGCCGCGCGGAGCCGGCCGAGGCCGGCCGGCCGGAGCGGGCTGCGCCGCCGCGGGCCGCGGCGCAGCGGGCGGAACGGGCCAAGGCGGCCATGGTCGAGCGGATCAAGCGCGTCGCCGACGGTGGTGAACCAGGCGGTGCCGGCCCGCCGCCCGAGTACCGCGCGCGGCACGACGAGCACGGAGCCATCCGAGGCAGGGTCGAAGGTGAAGCTGCCGAAGGCGACGGGCCCCGAGCCCGGGCGAGCGACCGGATCGACGACGTCGGCGCCGTCGAACAGCGCGCGCAGCCACTTCTCGCCCGCGGCGAACCTGTCCGGGCCCGCCGGCAGGGCGATCCTCGCCGCCTCACCCCAGCCCACCAGCCCGTCGCCGTGGTGGACCCAGGCGGCCGCCACACCGCGGCGGGGGAGCCTCGCCAGCAGATCGCCGGGATCGGCGATCTGCTCGGTACGGACAACCAGCCTGCCCAGACCCGGGGCATCGCAGCGCTCGGCTCCCACGGCACTCAACTGTACGGTGAGGCCGCCGTAGCCAGGCCCGCCGGGCCGGCGGTTCCCGCCGG
>DATFVJ010000381.1:0-12407 GCA_035260365.1 Streptosporangiaceae bacterium | reverse complement strand
CCCGCCGCAGACCGGGCGCGCGCCCGTCGCGGTAGGCGTGCACGACAAGCTCCGCGCCGCATCCGAGCGCCGTGTCGGACACGGAGTCCATGTCGCCCACGATGATGTCGGGCACATAACCGGCCCCGAGCAGCGCGTCGGCGCCGCCGTCCACACCGAGCATCACCGGCCGGTACTCGCGGATGTACGGCCGCAGCACCACCAGGTCCTCCCGGTAGTCGTAGCCGCGCACCACGACAAGCACGTGCCTGCCTTCGAGCTTGGTCTTCAGCGCGGGGACGCCGACGCCGTCGAGGAGCAGGTCCCGCTCACGCTTGAGGTACTCCATCGTGTTGGCGACGAACGCCTCGAGCTGCACGGCGACGCCCGCCTTCGCCTCGGCCATGGCGGCCGCGACCAGTTCCGCGGTCTGCACCGTGCCCTTGGCGATCACCTGATCGTCCGTGTAGAGGGTCTCGCCGTCGAGGCGGACGATGTCGCCTTCCCCGACCTTGGCGAACACGTCCTGGCCCATGTCGTCCACGAGTGGGATGCCGGCGTCGATCAGGCATCTCGGGCCCAGGTTCGGGTACCGGCCGCTGATGCTCGCCGCCGCGTTCACCACCGCCGCCACCTGCCGCGAGATGAGCGCGTCGGCGGCCACCCGGTCGAGGTCGACGTGGTCGATGATGGCGATCTCGCCGGGCCGCAGCCGCTTGACGAGATTCTTCGTCCGGCGGTCGAGCCTGGCCGCGGCCGTCACCCCCGGCAGGTCCTCTGCCGTGGTACGGCGCGCCTTGTGAACCCTCAGGTACGGGACCTTCATCAGGAGCAATCCTGCCAGAGCCCGCAGGTGCCGGGCGCCACACCATCTAATGCGGCGTGTCTGGTACACGCCGCGCCCGCGCTTGTGCCACGCGGAACCGCACATTCCCGGCCATCCGGCTACGCCGAGACGCACCGATCGTCTGCTTTCGTTGGCTATTGTCTGGCCGTGGGCAATCGCTCTCGCAGCCTCCCGATCTCGCGCCGGACGGCTTTGCGTACCGGCGTGGGCGGCGCCGCGCTCGTGGGCCTGGCCGCGTGCACCCCCAGCACCGCCGCGGTCGGCGCGCCGGCGGGCCAGGCGGGCGGAGTTTACGAGTTCAACACGGGGTGGCTCTTCGGCGGCAAATACGCCGAGGGCGCGGAGCAGCCCGGATATCCCGACAGCCGCTTCACCGAGGTCACGCTGCCGCACACGGTGGCCACCCTGTCGTGGCGTAACTGGAACCCCGCGACGTGGGAAGACGTCTGGATATACCGCCGCCATTTCGACGCGGCGGCGCTGCGCGGCGGGCGGGTCTTCATCGAGTTCGACGGCGTCATGACCGCCGCGACCCTGGTGCTCAACGGGCACGAGCTCATGCTGCACCAGGGCGGCTACCTGCCCTGGTCGGCCGAGCTGACCGGCGGCCTCGACGACGGCGACAACGTGCTCGCCGTCGTCGTCGACTCCACCTGGCGGGCCGTGCCACCCGACGGCGCGCCCGGCGGCGCGAGAACCGTCGACTTCCTGCAGCCCGGGGGCATCTACCGTGACGTGCGCGTGCGCGTCGTTCCCGAGGCGTTCATCAGCGACGTCTTCGCGAAGCCGCTCAACGTGCTCACGCCGCGGCGGCGCGTGGAGGTGACGTGCACCGTCGACCCCGGGCGGCTGCGCCGCTCGCCGCTGCACGTCACGGTCGACCTGCTCGACGGCGCCAGGACGCTCGCGTCGGCCGCCACCAGCTTCGAGGTGCCGGCGGCAGGCGCCGCCACGGCCCGCCTGAGCCTCGGCCCGGTCAGGCACGTGAAGCTGTGGGCACCCGGCACACCGAAGCTCTACACGGTCCGCGCCACCCTGTCCGGCCCGCCGGGAGGCGCCACGCATACCCGGCTGACCCGGATCGGGTTCCGCGAGGCCCGCTTCGAGCTCGACGGCTTCTACCTCAACGGCCGCCGTACGGCGATCTTCGGCCTCAACCGGCACCAGCTGTTCCCGTTCACCGGGATGGCCGCACCGGCCCGGCTGCAGCGCAGGGACGCGGAGATCCTCAGGAACGACTTCAACTGCAACATGGTCCGCTGCGCCCACTACCCGCAGTCGCCGCATTTCCTCGACGCCTGCGACGAGCTCGGCCTGATGGTGTGGGAGGAACCGCCCGGCTGGCACTACGTGGGCGGCGGCGCGTCGCAGCAACTCGTCGAAAACGACGTGCGCGACATGGTGATCCGCGACCGTAACCGGCCATCGGTGATCATCTGGGGCACCCGGCTCAACGAGACGAACGGGTACCTCGACCTGTACCGGCGGACCATCCAGATCGCCCGCGAGCTCGACGGCACCCGGCAGACCTCGGGCGCGATGGGGATACGTTCCACCGCGAACTGGGTCGGGGACGTGTTCTCCTTCGACGACTACCACATCCACCCGACCGGCGACGCGCGGCTGCTGCCACCGGTGGACGGCGTGCCGTACCTGGTCAGCGAGGCGGTGGGCACGCTGGAGGGGGTGCGCTACTACCGCTGGACCGACTCGGGCAGACGGCTCGCCAAGCAGGCGATCCTGCACGCACAGGTGCACGAGATCGCGCGGTCCGATCCGCGTTACGCCGGCCTGCTCGGCTGGACCGGGTTCGACTACGCCTCGCTGCACGGCAACATCTGGGACGCCGTCAAGTGGCCGGGTGTCGCCGACACCTTCCGGGTGCCGAAGCCGGGCGCCGCGTTCTACCGGTCGCAGGTCGACCCGCGGGTGCAGCCGGTGATCCTGCCCTTGTTCTTCTGGGGCTTCGGGCCCGGCCCGCCGGACGGGCCCGGCCGGGACGCCCTGATCGCCACCAACTGCGACCGCCTGGAGATCTTCGTCGCCGGCCTGCACGCCGCGACCGGCCGCCCCGACACGGCGCGGTTCGCTCACCTCGTGCACCCGCCGGTCTTCGTGGACCTCACCGTCAACCCGGTGTTCGCCGACCTCATGGCCGGCCGGACGGGCCCGCCGGAACTTCGCATCGACGGGTACGTCCGCGGGCGCCACGTGGCGTCCGTGCGGATGTCCGCGGACACGTCCGTGGACCGGCTCGTGATGACCGCGGCGCATGCCTCGATCGTGGCGGACGGCTCCGACGCCACCCGGGTCACGTTCCGCGCCCTCGACGCGTACGGTAACCAGCGCGCCGGTACGAGCGGCGTGGTGAGCCTCGCGCTCGAGGGACCCGCGGCGCTGGTGGGCGACAACCCGTTCGCCTTCGGCGACTACGGCGGCGTCGGCGGCGCGTTCGTCCGCTCACTGCCCGGCAGGACCGGGCTGGTGACCGTGACCGCCGAGCACGCCGTGCTCGGCCGGGCCGCGGCGCGGGTCCGCGTCGTCCCGCCCGCACCTGACCGCAGGTTCCTGTGACGGCGCGGCGCCGCGGCGCCGCGCCGTCACAGGAAGCGCCGTCAGAGAGCCACGCCGTAACGGGCCGCGCCGTCAGTGATCAGCCGCGCCGTCAGTGATCAGCCGCGTCGGCCGCGGCCAGCCGGGCCCGCTCGTCGGCGGCGAGTGCGAGCAGTTCCTCCGCGTGCGCGCGGCCGAGTTCGGAGTCCTCCAGGCCGGCCAGCATCCGGGACAGCTCCCTGATCCGGCCCGGCTGGTCCAGCCGCGTCACGCCGCTCGCGGTGACCAGCCCGTCCCCGGACTTCTCCACCAGCAGGTGGTTGTCGGCGAAGGCCGATACCTGCGGCAGATGGGTGACCACGATCACCTGGGCGAGGCGCGCGAGCCGGGCGAGCCTGCGGCCGACCTCTACCGCGGCCTTGCCGCCGACCCCGGCATCCACCTCGTCGAACACGAACGTCGGCACCGGGTCGGCGCCGGCGAACACCACCTCGATGGCGAGCATGACACGAGAAAGCTCGCCGCCGGAGGCGCCCTTGTGGAGCGGCAGCGTGGGCGCGCCGGGGTGCGCGGCCAGCTTGATCTCGACCTCATCGCAGCCGCGCGGTCCCGGCTCGGCGAGCGGCGTCACCGCCACCTTCACCCGGGCGTGCGGCATGGCCAGAGCGGTCAGCTCGGCCGTGACGTCCGCGGCGAACTTCTCCGCCGCCCGTACCCGCAGCCCGGTGAGGGCCTCGGCCTGCTCGGCCAGCTTGCCCGCGAGCTCGGCCTCCTCGGCGGTGAGTTCGCCGATGCGCTCGTCGTCGGAGTCCAGCTCGGTGAGCCTGGCCGCCGCGCGCTTGGCCCAGCCGAGCACGGCGGCCACCGAGCCGGGTGGCTCGCCCGCGTCGCCGGCCCCGGCGGACGACTCCCCGTACTTTCTGACCAGCCGGGTCAGCTCGGCGCGCCGTTCCTGCACGACGGCGAGACGGGCCGGATCTGCCTCCACCGACTGCGCATAGGAGGCAAGCTCCGCCGCGACATCGGAGACCAGGTAGGACGCCTCTGACAGCCGCCCGCCGAGGTCGGCGAGCGTCGCATCGTGCTGGCTGACCGCTTCGAGCGCGTGCCGCGCGGCACCGAGCAGGGTGACCGCGTCCGCGGCCGCCGCTCCGCTCGACGGGTCCCCGAGCAGCACCTCGTGCGCGGTCGTGGCCGAGGCGTGCAGCGCGTCCGCGTGGGCGAGGCGCTCCTCCTCGGCGCGCAGGTCGTCCTCTTCCCCCGCGGCGGGCGCGAGCCGCTCGATCTCACCGAGCCCGAACCGCAGCGCGTCGGCCTCCATCGCGCGTTCGCGTGCCTTGGTGGTGATCTCGTCGAGCTGCCCGCGCACCTCACGGTGGCGCTGGTACGCGCGCTGATATTCGGCCAGCACCACGGTGAGTTCCGCGCCCGCGTAGCGGTCGAGCGCCGCCAGCTGACGGCCTGGCTTGAGCAACTGCTGCTGGTCGGCCTGGCCGTGCACGGCGACCAGGTCATCGGCCAGGTAGGCGAGCAGGCCGACAGGTACGGAGCGGCCGCCGGCGAAGGCCCGCGACCGGCCCTCCGCGGATACGGACCGGCTGACGATCAGTGTGCCGCCCTCGTCGAGCTCACCGCCGGCCTCCTCGACCTGACGCGCGACGTGACCCGCCGGGTCGGTGCGCAGCCTGCCCTCCACCATCGCCCGGTCCGCGCCCGGCCGCACGCGCGCCGGGTCCGCGCGCCCGCCGAACAGCAGTCCGAGGCCGGTGACCACCATCGTCTTGCCCGCGCCCGTCTCACCGGTGACCACGGTGAATCCGGCGGAAAGCTCGAGGACCGCGTCGTCGATGACGCCGAGCCCTGTGATGCGGACCTCTTCGAGCATCGCCCGGCTCATCGATCCTCCCTCCGGCCCCGCCAGCCAGTCACCGGCAGGCCGAACTTTGCCACCAGCCGGTCGGTGAACACCGTGCTGCCCGGCTTGCTTGACAGCCGCGCCAGGGCGACGGGGAACGCGCCGCGGCGTACCTCCACCCTGGCTCCTGCCGCCAGGTCGACCCTTCGCCGCCCATCGCACCACATAACCCCACCTGACGTCTCGGCCAGCTCGTGGGCCGGCCCAGGGGCGTGCGTGGCCGCGGGCAGGGCACCACGGCCCGATGCCCCGATGACCTCGACGGCGACGACGGCGTGTGGGGAGACCACGATCGGCTTCGCGAACAGGGCGTGCGCCGAGATCGGCACCAGGAGCAGTGCCTCGACGTCCGGCCAGACCACCGGGCCACCGGCCGAGAACGCGTATGCCGTCGAGCCCGTCGGAGTCGCGCACACCACGCCGTCGCAGCTCCACCGGGACAGTGGCCGGCCGTCGATTTCCGTGACGAGTTCGAGCATCCGCTCGCGTGCCGCCTTCTCCACGGTGACCTCGTTGAGCGCCCACGTGGCGGCCGTCACCGTGCCGTCCTCGCGGACCACGACGTCGACGGTCATGCGCTCCTCGACGTCGTACCGCCGCGCCACGACCCGGTCCACGGTCGCGGCCAGGTCCTCGGGCTCGGCCTCGGCGAGGAACCCGACGTGGCCGAGGTTCACCCCGAGCAGCGGCGTCCCCACCGGCCGGGCGAGCTCGGCGGCACGCAGCAGCGTGCCGTCGCCGCCGACGACGATCACGACCTCGGCGTCCTCCGCCGCCGCCTGGCTGGCCGGGACCACGCCGACGCCGGCGCAGGCGAGATCGCCGGCTTCCGGGCTGAGGACCCGCACCGCGACCCCGGCGCCCGAGAGCCTGCCCACCACTTCCCGGGCGCTGCGCAGCGCCGCCGGGCGGCCGGTGTGGGCGACCACGAGGACCGCGCGCTTCGTGTTCATCGGGCCCGACATTAGCTGGGTCCCTCGTGGACCGCCCGCGACACGGCGGTGGTGTCGAGCGGCGGCGCCCCGCCGCGCAGCCAGAGGAAGTACTCCACGTTCCCGGCCGGGCCAGGCAGCGGGCTCGCGGTGACCCCCATGACACCCAGACCGTGCGCACCGGCGCAGCGCGCCACCCTCGTCACCGCCTCCTGTCTGGTCGCCGGGTCACGGACGACGCCCCCGGCGCCGACCTTCCCCTTGCCCGCCTCGAACTGCGGCTTGACCAGGAGCAGGAAATCGGCGCCTGGCGCGGCACACGCCGCGAGTGCGGGAAGCACCAGGGTAAGCGAGATGAACGACAGGTCGGCGGTGACCAGGTCCGGAGCGTAGCCGAGCTGGCCTGGCCGCAGCCCGCGCACGTTGACCCGGTCCATGACGGTGACCCTGGGGTCGGTGCGCAGCGGCCACGCGAGCTGGCCGTAGCCGACGTCGACGGCGGTGACGTGGGCGGCGCCGGCGCGGAGCAGCACGTCGGTGAAACCACCGGTGGAAGCGCCTGCGTCCAGGCACCTGCGGCCGGCCACGCGCAGGCCGGGGAATGCGGCGAGCGCTCCGGCGAGCTTCTGGCCGCCGCGGGAAACGTAGTCAGGTGTGCCGTCCGCCTGATCGGCCACGGTGATCGGTGCGGACGCGTCGACCTGGCTGGCCGGTTTGACGGTGCCCGGGCCCGAGCCGCCGACGCGCACCCGCCCCTGCGAGATCAGCCCGGCCGCGTGCTCGCGTGACCGGGCGAGCCCGCGGCGGACGAGTTCGGCGTCAAGCCTGTTCCGCCTGGCCATCTGGGTCGTTGCCTGGATCGCGGGGAGCGGTGTGGACCGGGCTGCCGGGGGCAGGGCTGCCGGGGGCAGGGCTGCCCGGCGGAACAGGGCCGGGCCCGCCCCCCTCGAGCTCATCGAGCAGGCCGTGCAGCCGCTGGTAGACACGCTCGTACGCCTCGACGTGCCCGGCATCAGGTAGGTCGCCGAGCTCGGCGAGCCCGGCGAGCGCCTCGTCCACGCGCGGTTCCCCCGTTATCGCCGCATCCTTCCCTGGCGCGCTGTCCGCGGCAGCCGTTCGGGTACTGTCGTTCATCATCCGTTTCAGGCTCCTCGAATCGGACGGGTGAGGTACGTACCGTGCACCGGACCCACCAGAACGCTACCGTCCGGACACGACACTTCGGTGGGGACCGATCAGGAGTGCGACGTCGATGGCGACGGTTGACGAGTGCCGCAGGGCGCTGGAGACAGTGGCGTCCCGCATTTCAGGTATGAGCGCGCAAGACCGCAAGAAGCACCTTGCCGACCGGACGATCAGCTGCCGTGTCACCGACCTCGGTGTGGACTTCCGCACCACGCTCGGGCCGGACGGCGCCGGCCCGATCACCGAGGCGGCCCCGGGTGCCGAGCCCGCCCAGGTGACGTTCACGGCGTCAAGCGACGACCTCGTGGCGCTCGCGGACGAGCAGCTGCACCTCGCGCGGGCGCTCGCGAGCGGCCGGCTCAAGATCCAGGCCAGCGTGTTCGACCTGCTCCGCCTGCGCAGCATCTTCTGACCTGGGGGCGCCCGGCCGGCGGGTTGCCGGGCGCGCTGCGCTGCCGGGCGGCCGATATGCGCACGTGTTTGTCCTCGGCGGACCGGCCCGCCTCGCCTAGCATGGGGCTCCGCAGGCGGTCCCAGGGCTGGACCGGACGGGGCGGCGGACCCTGCGGCACGGTGCGGCATGCCGGCGAGCCCGCGTCGGCGAGCCCGCGTCGGCAGGCAGGTTCCGTGATGGCCTGCGCGTCCGTGCGCCGGACTCGCAGCACAACCAACCTGGCCGCGGCGACGTCAGAGGTGTGACAAGTGAGGTTCGGACTTACGACGAGGATGGCTCGATGACATCATCTGTGCGCCGCGGCGGGCGCCTGATCGCGGTCGCGGCCGCGGTCCTTGCGGTGGCGCTGGTGGCAGCCTGTGGCTCCACCCACAGCCCGGCCGCGTCGAGCCCGTCCGCGCCGGTGAGCCCGTCCACGCCGGCGGGCGGGAGTGTGGCTGCCACCTCCGCGCCACCGCACACCGCCGCGGCCGCGAGCCCGTGCGCGAACTCCACGCTGCGGCCGAGCCTGGCGCCCGCCGGGGCGGCGGCAGGAACCGCGTACTACGCGCTCAGGCTGGCCAATACGTCCGCGAGCACGTGCACCCTGTACGGCTACCCCGGCGTGTCCTTCGTCAGCGGCGTGCCTGGCCAGCAGATCGGCAGCGCCGCGGCACGAAATCCGCTCTACCCGGTCACCACGGTCGTGCTTGCCCCGAACGCGACGGCGAACGCCACCGTCGGCGTCGCCACCGCAGCCAACTACCCCGCCGCACGCTGCCACCCCGCCACCGCGCACGCGCTCCGCGTCTTTCCGCCCGGCCAGACCGTCGCCGTGTACGTGCCGCGCAGCTTTGCCGCCTGCTCGGCGGGTGTGCCCGTGCTCACCGTGACCGCGGTGCGGGCGGGACTCGGCGGCCCTGGCGCCTGACGCCCCCAGGTAGCATGCGCCTGCGGCCATCCGCCCAGGCGAGGAGCAGCCTTGCGCGACATCGAGGTGTTCTGCGGCAGCGCTCACCCGCAGCTCGCCGCCGACATCTGCCGGCACCTCGGTGTCCCGTTGCATCCGGCCCGGGTGAAGCGTTTCGCCAACGACTGCATCGAGGTGCAGCTGCCGGCCAACTGCAGGGAACGCGATGTCTTCCTGATCCAGCCGTTGATCAAGCCGGTCCAGGAGAACCTGGTGGAACTGCTGCTCATGGTGGACGCGGCCAGGGGCGCCTCGGCCGGGAGGACCACCGCCGTGCTGCCGCACTTCGCCTACGCGCGGTCGGACAAAAAGGACGCGCCCCGGGTGTCGATCGGCGCCCGGCTGGTCGCTGACCTGCTCGTGACCGCTGGCGCGAGCCGGGTGCTGACCATGACGCTGCACTCACCGCAGGTACACGGGTTCTTCAGCATCCCGGTCGACCACCTGAACGCGCTGCGTGAGCTGGCCACCCATTTCACCGGTTACGACCTGTCCAACAGCGTTGTCCTGTCGCCCGATCTGGGAAACGCGAAGCCGGCCGCCGCCTTCGCGCGCACGCTCGGCCTGCCCGTCGCGGCGGGCGCGAAGGTCCGGCTGAGCGACGACGAGGTGGTCATCGCGGAGGTGATCGGCGAGGTCGCCGGCCGCGACGTGATCGTGCTCGACGACGAGATCGCCGGGGGGACGACGATCTTCGAGCTGCTCGGCCGGCTACGCGAGCGCGGCGCAGGCGCGATCCGCGTGGTCTGCACCCACGGGCTGTTCGCCGACGACTCGCTGGCCAAGCTCGCTGACCAGCCAGATGTGCTGGAGATCGTCTGCACCGACACCGTGCCGATCCCGGCGGAAAAGCGCGTGCCGAAACTCCGGGTCCTGTCCATCGCGCCCGCCCTCGCCGAGGCCATGCGCCGGATCCACAACGGCGAGTCCGTCAGCGCCCTGTTCGGCACCACGTAGCGCGCCTCGTTCCAGCTGCGTGCGGTGCTCTCAGCCCCCGCCCGCAAGCGCCCGCCGCCACGTCACGCCATGATCGCGCCTCCAGTACCACATGGCACGTCAGCGGCCGGCGCGCCCTCCAATGTCCCTCCGGTACAATCAAGATCCGCTTTTGTGTCATTCTGCCTGCGCTATTTGCAGGCAGAATGACACAGTTGCGGATCATGAATTGGCTTCGGACACGAAACCGCACTTGCCGGTTGCGGAGCACTCAGTTCCATGCTGTCACGCCCGAAGCCTGCACAATGCCCGTCGATACCAGACGTAGTCTCACAGAGAAGTAATGTCTTTCTCAACTTCCTTGAGCACTTTGATCATCCCGGCAGCAGTCTGCTCAAATTCTTTCCGCGCGCGATCAGGGTCTTCTTCGATCCAACCTACGACTTCCTGAAATAGTTTCGTTTTCGCATCCTGGCGTTTCCGTCCATGTCCTAGAGTCTTGATCTCAGTATCGTATTTCGCTGCGAACTGGCTTGGGTAGTACCTAGTCCGAAACTTGGCTTCCGGACCGAGAAGCCGCGTCGTCGCAGGCCAGTGAATTTCACGAGTCCAGTAGCGAGTTTTCTCTTTGGGTAGTATTCGATCGCTTCTCTATCCCAGCAACGGAACCGGTTAGTCGGCCATGTCGAGAAGTCCGACTGTAGCTGCCTTAGAATTTGAAGGCTCCTTTCATCCCCATCAAGGATTACCCACGCGCGGTGCCGGAGAGCCGCTCAAGGTGAGCGAAGAGGAACATCTCCTTAAAATCCGCCAGGAGCGGCCGCACTCTTTCGTTGCCACGAGCCGCCAGATGGCGCAACCGGAGCAGGCCCGGCGCGAACCAAGGTGCCAGCCATTCGTACACCAGGCGTTCTGCAGTAGATTCCTCAAATATGAGACAGCCCTCGCCCAAGGACATGTCCGCCAGGCTGTAACCGAGATCTCGCAAGATCTCTATCCTCTCTTCGGACGTCTCCTTTACGTCAAATCCCGATTTCGGGGGGGAGGCCGCCGTTACTTGTCACTTGGACGACCACCGTGCCCGGCAGCGCGCCCAGTTTGGTCAGCACGATGCTGTTATGCGTGCTGACCATGAACTGGTTAGTCTGGCTCGCCTCCGCGATCCCATCCAAGAACTTCTTGAGTGCCGCAGGGTGCAGGTCATCCTCTGGTTCCTCAATGATGAAAAGCTTGTGCCGCGCCCGGCGCCGGGCTGGTTGCCCAGCCCGGCGATGCCGGCGGCGTTGAACCGGTGCAGCCAGCGGCGCACCGTGTTTTCATGGCAGCCGATCCCGGCCGCGATCGCCGCGACACCCAGCCCGTCCGAGCTCAGCGCGATGATCCGGGTCCGCTCGATCCAGTCCGCCGGGGGCATGCCGGGCGCCTGCGAGCCTGCGGATCTTCCTGGCTTCGCCGTCATCGTGCGGCGCGCGCGCCCTTAAGTACTTCGGCACGGAACTCGCATCCAGCCAGTCGGCTGATCTTCCGGTGCCTCGATTTAACTACTCAAAGAGGAACGTTGTACTAGACGCCGCCATCGATCTGCGATGGACCTCGGACGTACCTGGCATTGACCTTCCGCGGACCTGCGCCGTCCGTGAACGCGGTTACCATGGCGGGCGGAACGCAGTTCACCGCACTCATCGTAGTTCCGGACGGCACCGGATCAAGCCTCGCTGAGCAGGCCGCTCTTCAGCGCCCAGGCCACGGCCAATGTCCTATTCGGGCAGTTGAGCTTCGCGAGGACATTGGCAACGTATCGCTTCGCGCCATTCTCGGAAATTCCCAGGCGGCGCGCGATCTGCTTGTTGCTACAGCCCTGGGCAAGCAGTTCCAGCGTCTGCCGTTCGCGCCCGGTGAGCATGGCCTGCGCTGGGTGCGCGGGCTGTTCCGGCCGGTCATGCACCTTCGTCAGCAGTCTGCGCGTGACGGATGACGGGATCGGCAGTTCACCGCGGACCAGCCGGACGATCGTGTCTCCCAGCACGTCCAGGGTCAGCGAGGATCTCAGCAGGAAGCCATCCGGATTCATGCTCATCGAACGGCCGATAAAGTCCACATCGCCGTCCTCTAATAAGATCAGGGTCTTCGCTCCTGACGAGGACACGAGCCTAATGAGGCGTTCAACGGCCGGCTCGGGCCTGATGCAGGGGAGCACGAGGATATCGATCGGGTGATCGGCCAGCGCGTTGATGGCCTCCTCCGCGCTCCGGCAGCTGACCACCTTCCGGACGACCGGCGTCTGCTCCAGCATGGCGCCGATGCCAACTCTGGTGACGTGATCATCCAGCACCACTGCCACACTCAGCTTCCCATCGAGCGTCTCGAGACGACGCGATGGGGAGCAGGCACCGTCATGGTGATGGGTCGACGACGGCCTCATCGCCATCCTCGCTCACGGACTCGACAACACTCAGACCACAAGTTCCGGCAACCCCGTTGCACCTTCGGCTACACCGGCACCCTGTACCGATTTCCCGGTCATAGGGTCATTTCTCAGCTATTACAGAATGTAGGCTCAGATGGGCGCCTTTTGTCAAGTTAACTTATGTTAAATCTTAAGCAGTCTCACAGAAACGGGTGATCATGCCCTTGACCTGTGGCGACTGGGATCGGCG
>DATFVJ010000380.1:0-10836 GCA_035260365.1 Streptosporangiaceae bacterium | reverse complement strand
CGGTACACGCAGTGCTGGCGGTGCTGCTGGTGCGAGCGGTGCCAGAGGTGCTGGTGGTGCGGCCGGTGCTGGCGGTGCTGGCGGTGAGCGGGGTCAGCGCGGTGAGCGGGGTCAGCGCGATGAGCCCGCCGTCCCCCGGCTGCCGGCCGCGGCGATCGTTTCCGCGCTGGCCATGGCCGCAGCGGCCGTGGGGATCATCGCAAACGAGGTAGCCGGCGGTGGCCGGGTCGACCCGGTCGTCGTGTTCGTCGCGAGCGGTGCGGTGATCGCATTGGCGATCAGGGTGCTCGGCCTGCTCAGGGAGAACGGCCTGGCCGTCGCGGCCGCCCGGGCATCAGGCGGTCACGTGCGCGAACTGGCCGACCGGACCAGCGACGTGGTCCTCATTTGCGATCTTGATGGGACCATCCGTTACTCCAGTCCCTCCGTCGCCGCGTACGGGTACATGATCGCCAGCATCGAGGGCCGGAACCTCGCGGAGTTCGTGCACCCGGACGACCGGCCCGCCGGCCAGCACGAGATCCTGCGACTCGTCGGCGACGGCGCCAGTGACGGCGACGGCGCCAGTGACGGCGACGGCGCCAGCGGCGACGGCGCCGGGATCGACCGCGTCGACGGCGCCGGTGACGCGGTCAGCGGCCAGGGTGACGGCGGCCAGGGTGACAGGGGCCACGGTGACAGGGGCCACGGTGACAGGGGCCAGGGCGGTGTCGGGACCAACGGTCACGGCAGCCCCAATGGTGCCCGCCGGGCCACGGGCGGCGGGCACGCCCGCGAGGACGTTCGCGCCGATGGTGACGCGTACGGCGGCGATGACACGGGTTCGGGCGCGAAGCCAGGCACCGTCCGCTTCCCCTGCCGGGTGCTCGCGGCCGACGGGACCTGGCGCCACGTCGAGGCCGCTGTGTCGCGCTATACGCAACCCGGCGAGCCCGGTCAGTTGCTCGTCACCGCGCGCGACGTCAGCGACCAGGTGGCGCTGCGGCAGCAGGTGACCCATCTGACCTTCCACGACCGGCTGACCGGTCTGCCCAATCGCGTCTACTTCGAGGAGCGCGTCGCCGACGTCCTCAGCCGCCGCGGGCCCGACCGCCGCTACGAGCACGAAAGCCGCCGCGAGCGTCCGGGCGGAACCGGGCGGCCGGGCACGCCCGGGCAGGCGCAGGCGGCCGGGGAGGGCCAGATCTCCGCGAGCGCGGCCGCGGGCGACCTTGCCGAGGATCCCGGCGATGTCCAGGTCGCGGCGATCTTCCTGCACCTCGACGGTTTCGCGGCGGTGACCGACTCGGCCGGGCACGCGGCCGGGGATCTGCTTGTCATCCGGGCGGGGGGCCGGCTGCGCGGGGTGGTGCCCGCTCAGCACACGCTCGCGCGCTGGGGCGACGACGAGTTCGCGATCCTGATGGAAGCCCGCGCGGGCGCCAGGGAAGTCGTCGACCTCGCGGAACAGCTGGCCCGGTGTATCTCAGCGGAGCCGTTCAGCGTGTCGGGGCGGAGCATCGCGCTGACCGCGAGCGTCGGCGTGGCGCTCGCGGGCGACAGCACGCCCGGGGACGTCATGCGCAACGCCGACGTGGCGATGTCGCGGGCGCAGAGCCTCGGCGGGGGCCTCGTCGAAGTCTTCGCCGCACACATGCACGCCGACATCGTCCGGCGGCTCGAACTCACCAGCGACCTGCAGCGAGCGGTGAGCGACGGGCGGCTCGCGGTGGAGTTCCAGCCGATCATGGAGCTTGCCACCGCACGCGTCACCGGGGTCGAGGCCCTGGTCCGCTGGTGGCGCGGCGGTGAGCCGGTGCCGCCGGCCGAGTTCCTCGGGATCGCGGAGGAGTCCGGTCTCATCGTGCCGATCGGCGACTGGGTGCTGCGTGAAGCGTGTGGGCTGCTCGCGCGCTGGCGCGGTTCGTCGTGGGATATCGGTGTGTCGGTGAACTTCTCGCGACGGCAGATCGCCGCGCCCGGCTTCGTCGAAGCGGTCCTCGCCGCACTGGCGAACGCCGAGCTGCCCGCCAGCGTGCTCACCGTCGAGGTCGCCGAGCAGGTGCTTGAGGTGCACCGGGGCGAAACCGCGGGGCGGCTCGCTGAGCTGCGCCGGCACGGGGTACGGGTGGCGATCGACGACTTCGGCACGGGCTACGACTCGCTCGGTAACCTGCGCCAGTTGCCCGTGGACATGATCAAGGTCCATCCCTCGTTCGTTTCCGGTGTGGGCACGGACGAGACGCTCACCCTGCTCACCCATACGATCGTCCGGCTCGGCCACGACCTCGGCCTGACCGTTGTGGCCGAGGGGATCGAGCGCCCGGAGCAGCTTGAACTGCTCCGCGAGATGGGCTGCGCACGCGGCCAGGGTTACCTGCTCGGCCGCCCGATGCCGGCTCCCGGCGTCGAAGCCATGATCAGGGCCGGCCTCACCGGTTACCGTCCCGGCGTGACCGAGCAGGGCAAGGCCCCCGCCCCCGCCACCTGACCGCCCGATCAGCCCGAACGGCTGCCGCGGCACGACGCGTCCTGGACCCCCGTCTCAGAATGTGAGATCATCACGTGATCAAGTTGACGCCTGGCGGTAGGTCCGTCATGGTTAGTGACGTGCAACGCAGCGTGATTCTCGTACTTGGTCGGCGCGCAGGCCGCTGATCCACGTTCTGACCTGCGCGCTCCCCTCGATCGCCACTGGCGCGAGGGGTTTTTTGTTGCCCGCCGCCGTAATCCGATGAAACCAGCCAAGCCCAGGTAGGAAGCCAGGCCGATGACCGAGCACACGACACCGACAGCGCCGCCCACCACCCCGGCCCCGCGCCCCCGGATTACCGGTGCGCAGGCACTCGTCCGGGCGCTTGAGAATTCGGGCGTCGACGTCGTATTCGGCATCCCGGGCGGTGCGATCCTGCCCGCCTACGACCCCCTGTTCGACTCGGTGAAGCTGCGGCACGTGCTCGTCAGGCACGAACAGGGCGCCGGGCACGCCGCGGCCGGCTATGCGCTCGCCACCGGACGGCCGGGCGTGTGCATGGCAACGTCGGGGCCGGGCGCGACCAACCTGGTGACCCCGATCGCCGACGCGTACATGGACTCGGTGCCTGTGGTGGCGATCACCGGCCAGGTGCCGAGCCAGCTGATCGGCACCGACGGTTTCCAGGAGGCAGACATTTCCGGGATCACGCTGCCGATCACCAAGCACAACTTCCTCGTCACCAAGCCCGGCGACATCGCGCGCACCATCGGCGAGGCCTTCCATCTCGCGTCGACCGGGCGCCCAGGACCGGTCCTTGTGGACATCGCCAAGGACGCGCTGCAGGCCACCACCGAGTTCGACTGGCCCGTCCCGTTCGAGCTGCCCGGTTACCGGCCGGTCAGCCGGCCGCATTCCAAGCAGGTCCGCGAGGCCGCGCGGATGATCGTGGAAGCACGGCGGCCGGTTCTGCTCGTCGGCGGCGGCGTGCTGCGGGCCCGTGCGTCGGCCTACCTTGCCGAGCTTGCCGAACTCACCGGCGCACCCGTGGTCACGACGCTGATGGCACGGGGAGCCTTTCCCGACCGCCACCGTCAGCACCTCGGCATGCCCGGCATGCACGGCACCGTCGCGGCGGTGGGGGCGTTGCAGAAGGCGGATCTCATCGTGGCGCTCGGCGCGCGTTTCGACGACCGGGTCACCGGCAAGCTCGCCTCGTTCGCGCCCGACGCCGCGATCGTGCACGCCGACATCGATCCGGCCGAGATCTCCAAGAACCGGCACGCCGACGTGCCGATCGTCGGCGACTGCCGCGAGGTGATCGCGGACCTGGCGGCCGCGGTGGCCAGCGAGCAGGCGGCCGGGCGCAAGGGCGACTACGACGCCTGGTGGGCGCAGCTCGACACCATGCGTGCCACGTACCCACTCGGCTACGAACAGCCCGCGGACGGCTCACTGGCGCCGCAGTACGTGATCGAGCGGATCGGGCAGCTGGTGGGACCCGAAGCGGTGTTCGTGGCCGGCGTGGGCCAGCACCAGATGTGGGCGGCGCAGTTCATCTCCTACCAGCACCCGGGCACCTGGCTCAACTCCGGCGGACTCGGCACGATGGGGTTCGCGGTGCCCGCCGCGATGGGGGCCAAGATGGGCCGCCCCGACGCGCAGGTCTGGGCGATCGACGGCGACGGCTGCTTCCAGATGACCAACCAGGAGCTGGCGACCTGCGCCATGGAGCGGATCCCGATCAAGGTTGCCGTGATCAACAACGGGAACCTCGGCATGGTCAGGCAGTGGCAGACGCTGTTCTACAACCAGCGCTACTCGAACACCGATCTGGGCAACTCGGCTCGGGCTGGGACGCCCGCCGGAGCGCAGCAGCGGGGGACGAGAATCCCCGACTTCGTGAAGCTCGCCGAGGCGTACGGCTGTGCCGGCCTGCGCTGCGAGCGCGCCGAGGATGTGGACGGCGTGATCGAGACCGCGGCCAAGATCGATGACCGCCCGGTCGTCGTCGATTTCGTGGTGCATCACGACGCGATGGTGTGGCCGATGGTGCCGGCCGGCACGAGCAATGACGACATCCAGTTCGCCCGCGACATGGCGCCCGACTGGGACCGGTCAGATTGACCGCGCGGTCCCGGGCGGCCGGGCGCCCCGCCCTGGCGGGCGGCACGAACACCGAGAACAGGAGCCGATCATGAGCACGCACACGCTGTCGGTGCTGGTGGAGAACAAGCCTGGCGTGCTCGTCCGGATCGCCGGGCTGTTCGCGCGGCGCGGCTTCAACATCGACGCGCTCGCCGTCGGGCCGACCGAGCACGCCGAGATCTCCCGCATGACGATCGTCGTCAACTGCGCGGAGCATCCCCTCGAGCAGGTCACCAAGCAGCTCAACAAGCTGGTGAACGTGCTGAAGATCGTCGAGCTCGACCCGGGCGCCTCGGTGCAGCGTGAGCTGATGCTGGTCAAGGTCCGCGCGGACACCGAGGCGCGCTCCCACGTCCTCGAGACGATCGAGCTGTTCCGGGCCAAGGTCGTGGACGTCGCGCCGGACGCGGTCACGGTCGAGGCGACGGGCAACAGGGACAAGCTGGACGCGCTGGTCCGCGTGCTCGAGCCATTCGGGATCAAGGAACTGGTGCAGTCGGGCATCGTCGGCATCGGGCGCGGCGCGCGCTCGATCACCGATCGTTCGCTGCGGCCGGTGGGCGACGGCGGGCGCGTCACCGAGCGGACCGCGTGATCGCCCGGCCACCGTTCAGGCTCTGTCCCGGGGGGCGGCGCCCGGGTTCCCCGGAGGCTCCGCGCCACCGAGCGGCCGCTGACAGCCCGGCCACCGTTCGGACTCTGTTGCCCGGGGGGCGGCCCCCCGGGATCCCCCCGAGGCTCTGCGCCACCGAGCGGCGGAGTGACAGCCGGGCCACCGTTCGGGCTCTGTTGCCCCCGGGGGCGACCCCCCGGGATCCCCCCGAGGCTCTGCGCCACCGAGCGGCGGAGTGACAGCCGGGCCACCGTTCGGGATCATTTTTCTGAACGGCTGCGCGGCGTGACACGTAATCAACGAGATAGCACACAGCAAGGAGAAGCCAGCGATGGCAGAGATCATCTACGACAACGAGGCCGACCTGAGCGTGCTGCAGGCCCGCCGGGTGGCTGTGCTCGGATACGGCAGCCAGGGGCACGCGCACGCGCTTTCGCTCCGCGACTCCGGGGTGGACGTGCGGGTCGGCCTGCCGGCCGGCTCGGCGAGCGTCGAGAAGGCGGAAAACGAGGGCTTGCGCGTGACCGCGCCCGCACAGGCGTGCGAGGAAGCCAACGTGATCATGGTTCTCGTGCCCGACACCGTGCAGCGCTCGCTGTACACGGAGGCGATCGCGCCGGCTCTCGGCGACGGCGACGCGCTCTTCTTCGCCCACGGCCTGAACATCCGCTACGGCCTCGTCACACCGCCGCCAGGCGCGGACGTGTGCATGGTGGCGCCGAAGGGGCCGGGGCATCTGGTACGCCGGCAGTTCAGCGAGGGCCGGGGGGTGCCCGTGCTCGTCGCGGTCGAGCGTGACGCCTCCGGCGGTGCCTGGCCGCTCACGCTGTCGTACGCCAAGGCGATCGGCGGCACCCGCGCGGGTGCGCTCAAGACCACCTTCGCGGAGGAGACGGAAACCGACCTGTTCGGCGAGCAGGCCGTTCTGTGCGGTGGCATCTCCGAGCTCATCAAGGCCGGCTTCACCACCCTGGTCGAGGCCGGCTACCAGCCCGAGGTCGCGTACTTCGAGTGCCTGCACGAGATGAAGCTGATCGTCGACCTCATGTACGAGGGCGGCATCTCGAAGATGTACTGGTCGGTGTCTGACACCGCCGAGTTCGGCGGCTACACCCGCGGGCCCCGGGTGATCAACGAGCAGACGCGCGAGGAGATGCGGCGCATACTCGCGGAAGTCCGCGACGGTTCGTTCACCCGCGAGCTTGTCGACGAGTTCGACCATGGCCGGCCGAACTTCACCAAGCGCCGCGAGGCCGAGCAGGCCGAGCAGATCGAGCAGGTCGGGGCGCGGCTGCGCCCGCTAATGAGCTGGCTGGACCCGAACGCCTGACGCTTTCGCGGGCGGGGAGCGGCGGCCGGGCGCGCGGTGTGGCGCCCGCCCGGCCGCCGCTCCCCGCGAACGCAGAACGCCACCAGGAGCTCGTGAATATCTTCACAAGCACATAGACTCGGGTACTGACCGCTACCGCCCGGATCCTAAGGATCGCCCCGTGCCCAAGCCCATCGTCCTCGTCGCAGAAGAGCTCTCGCCCGCCGGCATCGCCGTGCTCGAATCGGACTTCGAGGTCCGTTACACGAACGGCGCCGACCGCGACGCACTGCTTGACGCGCTCGCTGACGTCGACGCGCTGATCGTGCGCAGCGCGACCAATGTCGACGCGGAGGCGCTCTCGCGGGCGCCCAGACTGCGCGTCGTCGCCCGGGCCGGCGTCGGGCTCGACAACGTCGACGTGGAGGCCGCGACGAAGGCCGGGGTGATGGTCGTGAACGCGCCCACCTCCAACATCGTGAGCGCGGCCGAGCACACCGTGGCGCTGCTGCTCGCGAGCGCGCGCAACATCCCGCAGGCGGCGAGTTCGCTCAAGGGCGGCGAGTGGAAGCGGGCCAGGTTCACCGGCGTCGAACTGCACGACAAGGTGGCGGGCATTCTCGGCCTCGGCCGCATCGGCGTGCTCGTCGCCCAGCGGCTGTCGGCGTTCGGCATGCGGGTCGTCGCCTACGACCCGTACGTATCGACCGCGCGCGCCGCGCAGATCGGGGTACGGCTGCTCAGCCTCGACGAACTGCTCGGGGAGGCCGACTTCATCACCGTGCACCTGCCGCGCAACGCCGAGACCCTCGGGCTCATCGGTGACAGGGAACTGCACCTGGTGAAGCCGGCCGTCCGGATCGTGAACGCCGCCCGGGGCGGCATCGTCGACGAGAACGCCCTGACCTCCGCGCTCAAGGAGGGCCGGGTGGCGGGTGCGGGGATCGACGTGTACCGCAGCGAGCCGTGCACGGACAGCCCGCTGTTCGCGTTCGACGCCGTGGTGGCCACTCCGCACCTCGGCGCGAGCACCCACGAGGCACAGGAGAAGGCGGGTACCCAGGTCGCGCGGTCGGTGAAGCTCGCGCTGGCCGGCGAGTTCGTGCCCGACGCGGTGAACGTCGACGGCGGCGCCGTCGCCGAGGACCTCAAGCCCGGCCTGCCGCTCACGGAGAAGCTCGGCCGGATCTTCACCGCGCTCGCGGGCGGCGTGGCCGTGGCGCTCGACGTCGAGGCCCGCGGTGAGATCGCCGCCCTCGACGTCCGGGTGCTGACCCTCGCCGCGCTCAAGGGCATCTTCTCCGCCGTGGTCACCGACCAGGTCACGTACGTGAACGCGCCGCTCCTGGCCAAGGAACGCGGCCTTGAGGTGAGCCTGCGGACCGAGGCGGAGAGTCCGGACTGGCGGAACGTGATCACCCTCCGCGGCACCATGCCGGACGGCAGGGTGATCTCGGTATCGGGAACGATGTCCGGGCCGCGGCATATCGAAAAGCTCGTCGAGGTCAACGGCTTCGAGATGGAGATCGCGGCCGCCGAGCACATGGCGTTCTTCACCTACACCGACCGGCCGGGGATCGTCGGCCTGGTCGGCCAGATACTCGGCGGCCAGCGCATCAACATCGCCGGCATGCAGGTCAGCAGGGACGTGCGGGGCGGCAAGGCGCTGATCGCGCTCACCGTCGACTCGGCGCTCGCGCCGCCGTTGCTCGACGAGATCACCCAGGCGATCGGCGCGGAGGTCGGCAGCGGCGTCGATCTCGACGACTGATGTCGCCGGGCCGCCCTGCGCCCTAGTTCGGCGAGGCGCCGCTTGCCGCAGCGCGGCGAGGCGCCGCACGCTCGTTGTGTTTCCCCATGTTTCCCCGTGTTTCCCTCATGTTCTCGCATGGTGAGACACCTGAGTGCCGGATGGGACAACCAGGTAATGTGGTACCCGGCATGTGGCACTTCGTATTCATCCTTCGGTGCCGTAGCGGGGCCTGACAGGGCAGGCCAGCGCCCGCTACGGGAAGAGGTGCTGGCGGTGTTCCCCGGAGCGCCCGCGGGGCGCCAGGAACACATAGGTCCCTGCGAAACCCGACCGAGACGAAGCCACGCCTGGAGACTTCCCGTGTACGACATGTATCCCTGGAACCAGCCGGCCGACGCGAGCGACAAGGCCGACGAGGCCGTGCGCGCGGTCCAGGTCGCGCTCGACCGGCGCGACAACGGCGGCGACGCGACCGCACACCAGGCTCCGGTGACAGCCGCCCGCGCGCCGGTGCGGGGCCCGCGCGGCCAGTAAGGTACCCGCATGGCATCGCGTAATATCCGGCTCGCTGTGATCCCGGGCGACGGGATCGGACCCGAGGTCGTAGCCGAGGCGCTGAAGGTTCTCACCGTCGCGGCACCGGACGTGACGTTCGACACCACGACCTACGATCTCGGCGCCGCGCGCTGGCTGCGCACCGGCGAGACGCTGCCCGACGCCGTACTCGAAGAGATCCGCGCGCACGACGTGATCCTGCTCGGCGCGGTCGGGGATCCGGCGGTGCCGAGCGGCATCCTGGAACGCGGGCTGCTGCTGCGTCTGCGCTTCGCCCTCGACCACTACGTGAACCTCCGCCCGGTCCGGCTCTACCCAGGCGTCGCGACCCCGCTCGCCGGGGTGCGCCCGGAGTCGCTCGACATGCTCGTCGTGCGGGAGGGCACCGAAGGACCCTACGCCGGCGCGGGCGGCGTGCTCCGCAAGGGCACCCCGGCCGAGGTCGCGACCGAGGAGAGCCTGAACACCGCGTACGGCACGGCGCGCGTGGCGCGGTTCGCGTTCGAGCGCGCCGCCGGGCGGGCACGCAAGAAGCTCACCCTGGTGCACAAGACGAACGTGCTCACCCACGCGGGTGACCTCTGGTCGCGCACCGTGGACTCGCTGGCCAAGGAGTTCCCCGCGGTCACCGTGGACTACTGTCACGTCGACGCGGCGTCGATGTTCTTCGTCAGCCAGCCGCAGCGGTTCGACGTCGTGCTGACCGACAATCTGTTCGGCGACATCCTGACCGACCTGGGCGCGGCCGTGGCGGGCGGGATAGGTCTGGCCGCGAGCGGCAACATCAACCCGGAGCGGCTCTCGCCCTCCATGTTCGAGCCGGTGCACGGCAGCGCGCCCGATATCGCGGGGCGGCACCAGGCCGACCCGACGGCGGCGATCCTGTCGGGCGCACTGCTCCTCGACCACATGAACCTGCCCGGCGAGGCGGCGCGGATCGAGCAGTCGGTCGCCGATGATCTCCTTGAGCGCCAGGGCGCGTGGGCCACCCGCTCGACGCTCGAGATCGGCGACGACATCGCGGAACGAGTAGCCTCCTAGGGCGCGCCTGCCGCATCCATCGGAGCCGGGCATCACGGCGGCAAATCGGAGCCGGGCATCACGACGGCAAGCGGCTGGTCCTCCGGGAGCGCCCCACGGCGGTCTGCCGTGACGCAGGGGGCCACATCCCCCGTTAGCGCGCGGCAGGATGGGAGTGCGGGTCCGGCAATGGTGCCGCATCCCCCGGTTGCCGCCGGGCAAGAGGAGTAACTGCGATGAATGGCGATATACAGACCACGCTCACCTTTGACATCCGCCCGTCGAGCGAGAAGGTGCCGGCCAGCAGGCGCGCGGAGATTCTCACCGCGCCTGGTTTCGGGCAGATCTTCACCGATCACATGATCACGATCGCGTGGACGGAGGACCGCGGCTGGCACGACGCGAGGCTGCGGCCCTACGGGCCGCTCACCCTCGATCCGGCCACCTCGGTGTTCCACTACGCCCAGGAGATCTTCGAGGGCCTGAAGGCGTACCGGCAGGCGGACGGGTCCATCGTGACGTTCCGGCCGCAGGCGAACGCCGCGAGGTTCAGGCGGACAGCCAGGCGGATGGCCATGCCGGAGCTACCGGAGGAGCTGTTCGTCCAGGCGATCGACATGCTGGTATCGCACGACCGCGACTGGGTGCCCGTGGTCGACGGCAACGCCCTGTACCTGCGCCCGTTCATGATTGCCACCCAGCGCGGCCTCGGCGTCAACTTCCCTTCCACGTCCTACCTTTTCCTGGTGATCGCGTCCCCGGCCGCCGCGTACTTCTCCGGCGGTGTCCGGCCGGTCACCGTGTGGCTTTCCGAGGACTACGCCCGGGCCGCTCCCGGCGGCACGGGCGAGGCGAAGTGCGGCGGCAACTACGCGGCGGCGTTCGCGGGCCAGAGCCAGGCCGTGGCGAACGGCTGCGACCAGGTCGTCTGGCTGGACGCGGCCGAACGCCGCTGGGTCGAGGAAATGGGCGGGATGAACCTGTTC
>DATFVJ010000379.1:0-4243 GCA_035260365.1 Streptosporangiaceae bacterium | reverse complement strand
AGTTGAGGACCTCGGCTCGGTCACCGCCATTCTCAGCGGCACCCCAACCGGCCAGCACCATCCCGCCGACCGCACGAAGTCCCTCGAACAGGCACACTGATGGCCCATCGGTGTCGCGCTGGAACACCGATGGGCCATGGGTGGCCGTGCCCGGGCGAGGATCGAGGTTGCGGGTCGTGCGACAAGCATTGAGGTGGCGGAGAATCGACCACGATCATGAGTCAGGGAAGGAGCGCGATGGGCGCCCGATTCTGTGATCGTTGTGGCGGCCTCCTGGTGGTGGAGGAGGGCGCCGCCGATGCCGTCAGCGCCGCACGCGGCGCGGACGCAGGTACTGGCGCCCGCACCGAGCGCCACACCGCCGCCGGACGCGACACCCACGCCGCTGGCGCTGGTGCGGGGCGTGACAGTCCCGCTGCTGACGGGCACGGCGGCGGCGCGGCGCACGATCGGTGCCGGGCGGCGAGGCGGTTCGAGCCACCGCGGTACTGCGCCCGCTGCGGGCGACGGATGGTGGTCCAGGTCAGCCCGGACGGGTGGACCGCACGCTGCGCCGAGCACGGAACGACGAGCCACACCGGCTGACCAGGCACACCGGCCGGCCCAGGCACACCGGCTGACCAGCCACACCGGCCGGCCCAGGCACACCGGCTGACCAGCCACACCGGCTGACCAGGCACACCGGGCAGCCATTCGGCATGGATGTGGAACCGCACGGACGCCGTGGCGCTTTACTCGATGACGGCGATCAGGTCGCCCTCCTGAATCACGTCGCCCTCGGCCACGTGCAGCCGGACCAGGGCGCCCGAGTCCTCGGCAAGGACGGGGATCTCCATTTTCATCGATTCGAGGATCACCAGGGTGTCACCCTCCGCCACCTGGTCGCCCTCGGTGACGACCACCTTCCACACGTTCGCGACCATCTCCGCGCGGACCTCCGCCACCGCGGCTCCTTTCCTCGGTCGGGACGCACCCGACGCTGAACACCCACCGCCCACCTGTCCCGGTCACCATTGTGGTGGGTACCGCGTGTTTCCGCGCGGTCAGCGGCCGCGTCTAGGCGCGCATCCGGTCCACCAGTCCCGTGTCGTAGATGCCGCTGACGAATTCGCCGTTCGCGAGCAGTTCCGCGTGGAAGGCCAGGTTGGTCTTGGGGCCGGTGATGCGGAACGCGGCAAGCGCGTCCCGCGCCCGGGCGAGTGCCTCGTCGCGGCTCGCGCCGTGCAGGCAGAGCTTGGCCAGCAGTGGGTCGTAGAACGGCGTGACCGTGGTCCCGGCGGCGTAACCCGCGTCCACCCGGACGCCGGGGCCAGCCGGCTCCACCCACTCGGTGATCTCACCGGGGCTGGGCAGGAACCGCCGCGGGTCTTCGGCGTAGATCCGCAGCTCGAGCGCGTGTCCCGTGGCCGCCACGCCCGCCCGGTCGGCCGGGTCTCTCCCGCCTGCCAGGCCAGGGCGCGCTCCCCCGCCCGCCAGCCCGGCCGTGGCTCCCCCACCCGCGTCCTGCTCGCCCGCGGCGATCAGGAACTGCTGCTCCACCAGGTCGATCCCGGTGACTAGCTCGGTCACCGGGTGCTCGACCTGCAGGCGCGTGTTCATCTCGAGGAAGGAGAACTCGCCGGTGTCGACGTCGACCAGGCATTCGACGGTGCCCGCGCCGCGGTACGCGACCGCCTCGCCGGCCCGGACCGCCGCCTCGAGCATGCGCTCGCGCAGTTGCGGCGTGACCCCCGGGGACGGCGTCTCCTCCGCGACCTTCTGGTGACGGCGCTGCACCGAGCAGTCACGTTCGCCGAGCGCGATCACCTCACCGCTGGCCAGCCCCAGGATCTGCACCTCGACGTGCCGTGCGCGCGGCAGGTAACGCTCGACCAGGATGGCCGGGTTGCCGAAGAAGCGCTCGGCGCGGCTGCGTGCGGTGCCGAACGCGGCGCGCAACTGCTGCTCGTCGCGCGCGGCGCTCATCCCGATGCCCCCGCCTCCGCCGGCCGCCTTGACCATGACGGGATAGCCGATCCGCGCCGCCTCGGCGGCGGCCGTGTCCTCGTCCGCGACCGGCTCGCGGCTCCCGGCCGACACGGGGACGCCGGCCTTCTCCATCAGGTTCCTCGCGTTGATCTTGTCGCCCATCTGCCCGATCGCGGCGGGTGGCGGGCCGACCCAGATCAGGCCCTCGTCGATGACCAGTTGCGCGAACCCCGCGTTCTCCGCGAGAAACCCGTAGCCCGGATGCACGGCGGCGGCTCGGCCGCACCGCGCCGCCCCGATGACCGCTGCCACGTCCAGGTAGCTGCGCGCGGGTGGCGCGGGCCCGATGAGCAGTGCCTCGTCCGCCTCGTGCACGTACGGCAGGGCCTGATCGGCCTCCGAGTAGACGGCGATGGTCCTGATCCCCATCCGCCGCGCCGTGGCGATGATCCGCCGCGCGATCTCGCCGCGGTTGGCGACAAGGACAGATTCGAACACGCCGGCCTCCTCAAGCGTCGCGGTCACGGGACGTGCGCGGACAGCGCGGTCAGGGGATGGGCGCGATTCGCGCGGTCCGCACGGCGTCTTTCGCGACCTTAACGCCTGCGGTCACAGGTGGGCGACCGACCGGCGGCCGGCCACCCGGCTCAGCGCCTCCACGACCGCGGGGTCGTACTCCGACGCCGTGTCGAGGCGGAGGCGCTCGAGCGCCGCCATGGCCCGCTCCCGATCGGCAGAACTGCCCACGAGGTCGTCGAAGCCGTTCGCGGCGCGGATGATGCGGCTGCTGATCGGCGGGCCCGGATCCTGGCCGCGCCACGGCTCGCTCTGCCTTCGCACGATCTCGGCCACCCGGTCGAGCACGCCCGCCTTCCTGATGACCTCCGCGCCCAGTTCGGCGATCTGAGCCTGGTCCGCGGGCGACACGAGCACGGTCGCGCCGCCCGGGATGGGGTCGGGGAGGGAAAGCTGACCGATGTCGTGCATCAGCGCGGCGTATTCGAGTTCGAGCAGCTCGGGCTCGCTCATCCCGAGCTCACGGCCGACAGCCACGGCGAGCCTGCTCACCCGGTGCGAGTGCCCGCTTTCCACGTAGCCGCCGACCTCGGTCATCCGGGACAGTGCGCGCACCGTCTGCAGGTACGTCACCCGGATCCCCGCGTACCTGCGGAACGCGACCTGCGTGACGAGCAGGGGCGCGATGAACACGGCGAGCGACTCGAGACCCATCACGTCCGCCGCGAACGCGATCAGCATGGCCGTCGCCCCGATAGCCGCGCCGAGCGGCGCCTGCACCCGCAACTCGTCCCGCAGTGCGATACCGAATCTGGCGCGCAGCGCCTCGGCCCTGATCAGTGCCGCGATGACCGCGTCGGCGAGCCAGGCGACGGCGACGACGACCGTCATCACGGCCAGGGCGAGCCCCCAGTGTCCCTGGATCTGCGCGTTGTTCGCCAGCGGGCGGAACAGGAACGCCACGACGGCCACCGCGAGGAGCCTGCGCGCCATGGCATCGATGGACGTCGGCCGCCCGGCGGCCAGGTGCGGCAGTGCGCCCACCACCATGCCGACGGCCGTGACGGCGATGACCTGCATCGCCGAGTGCGGTGCCAGGTGGCTCTTGACCCGCAGCAGGAGGGTGTAGGCGAGCGCGCCCGCCGTCGCGATCGGGGCTGACTCCCTGTTGCCAGGCAGCATGATGCGGAAAAGCTCACCGAGCGCGATGAGGGCGCCGAACACGACCGCCTCCTTCACCCCGGTCATCCCGACCGCGGCGGTCTGCGCGATCGCGGCGACAACCAGCATTCCGGCCGCACAGATCAGGAGCAACTGGCCGGAGTCCATGGCCTGCCACGACAACCGGCGCGGCTCCGGCTGCCGCGCGCTCACCGCCCGCTGATCGCTGCTGATCGCGGGTTCGGTGCTCATCGGCTGCTCGGTGGCTCGAGTCATTAGTGACGTGGGATGACACGCAGCGGTGTGGTCGGATCGTCGTGATCCTGGATCGTGGCGGGCGCCGGCTGTCCCGCTGGCGCCGTAACCGGCTCCGGTGGCTGCCAGCGCTCGCGGCTGAGGGCGGCGACGAACGCGTCCACCATCACCGGATCGAACTGCGCGCCGGACCAATTGCGCAGTTCGGCGACGGCCTCCTCGACCGGCCTGGCGCCACGGTAGGAGCGGGTGGAGGTCATCGAGTCGAACGCGTCGGCGACCCCGATGACGCGGGCGAACTCAGGGATCTCGTCGCCGGCGAGCCCGAGCGGATATCCCCTTC
>DATFVJ010000378.1:0-4843 GCA_035260365.1 Streptosporangiaceae bacterium | reverse complement strand
CCCCGCCCCCCGCACCCCGCACCCCGCACCCCGCACCCCGCACCCCGCACCCCGCACCCGCACCCCGCACCCCGCACCCCGCACCCCGCACCCCGCACCACCGCGGCTGCGGGTGCTTCGCATTTGGTAGCACGGTGCGCGGTCTTCCGGTTACTCTGGCATGGTTTCAGCGCTGACGGGAGGCGGCCATGAGGGGCTTGACGGCCGATTCCGCCGGGCTGGACCGTTGCCGGCGGGCAATGCTCACCCAGGCCGGCCAGTTCGGCGGCATTGCTGACGGTTTCCCAGGCCAGGGGATCGATGCGGGCATCTTCGGCACGCTTCCCGCCGCCCGGCTGATCGCCGGGCTCTCCGGCCAGGTGGACATCGCGGCGGACGGCCAGTTTTCTGCTGCGGAGAAATTCCTGCGCGGTGTCGAGCGTGGGCTCGATACCGTGCGGCAAGGCGTTGCCGAGGCCGAGCAGGCCAACGTCAACGCGATTCAGAACATTAGCTAGCTGAGGTCCCATGAGTGCTCTGGACGAGGTTGCGGCGCTGCCGGGCGGCGGGGCCGTGGCCGCGGTTGCCGCGCAGGTCCATGGGAACCCGGGCGCGATCCGCGACATCGCGAACCGCTGGTCGGAGGCGGTGGGTGACTGCGTCGGGCACGCCGGGACCGTCAGGGCGGCCGTCGCCGATGTCACACAGGACTGGCAGGGCTCGTCGGCCACCGCCTTCACCGCCTTCATGGGCCGGTTCGGCGCCGCGGCCCACGGGGCGCAGCAGGCGCTCAACACGGCCGCGGTGACCTTACGCGGGGTCGCGGGAACGCTGGAAGAGGCGCAGGTCTCGGTCGAGAGCATCTGCGAGAATCTCCTCGGTGAGGTGTCACGGCTGCGCGCGGCACATCCAAGGGCGACGTCCGCGCAGCTCAACGACCAGATCAGCGGCCTCACCGGTGAGGCGGCCGATGCTGCCCGGGTCAAGGTCGCGGAGGCGCAGCAGACGCTCATCCTCGCCCGGCACACGCTGAGCGGGGATCTGAGCAGGCTCAGCCGGACATTCTCCGCCCTGCCCGCGGCGGGCACGGCCGACTTCATGCGGGGCTGGGGAACGCCCGCCGGATGGCGGGCCACCTCCCGGGGGAACGTGTCAGGCACGGGAAATGGCACCGCGGGCAGCGACGGGCCTGCCTCGCCGGATTCTGGCGGCGCGCCGGGCCCCTCGGGTTCCGGGGTCGCGCCCCTCCCGTCGGCCGCTTCCGGCACACCCGCCTCAGCCGGCTCGCTCGACGGCCTGCCCGTCTCGTCCGGCGGCAGCGCGCAGACGGTCGGCGGCGTCCTCATGAGCGGCCCGCCATCGACCGGCGGTCCAGCGCCGCCGCACCACGTCAACGGCTGGATCAACCAGGCGACCAAGATCCTTGAGGCGCAGGGGATCCCCGCGTCCAAGCTCAGCCCGCAAGACATCTGGATCGTCATCCAGCACGAGTCAGGCGGAGACCCCTCCGCGGTCAACGGCTGGGACAGCAATGCCGCCGCCGGGACTCCTTCGACCGGAATCATGCAGTGCATCCAGCCCACCTTCAACGCGTATGCGCTGCCGGGGCACGGGAACATCTACAACCCGGTGGACAACATCATCGCGGGCGTACGCTACGCCCTGGCGCGTTACGGTTCCCTGGACAACGTGCCCGGCGTCGCCGCCGTCCACAACGGCCAGCCCTACGTCGGCTACTGACCACCGGGGCCGCTCATCGCGGCCGGTACCTGGCGTCTGCGAGACTGGGACGGTCATGGCTTATCTGATCCTGGTAATCGTCATCGGTGTCGTCCTCGTCGTGGGCGGCGGGCTTTACTTCCTGCGTCCTGGCCGGAGGGCGCGCGGCGGCCCGCCGGAGGCACCGCCCGCGCCGCCGGCCGACGGGCAGCGAGCCGGTCCCGGCATGACCGGCGAAGGCGGCGCGGCAGGCACTATCGCCCCGCCGGCACCGCTGCTGCCCGACGCGACACGCGCACCCGAGATCGAGCGGCCGCCGCCGTCGGCCGGGCGGATGGTCCGGCTGCGCGCGCGGCTCGCGCGATCGCAGGGAGCCTTCGGCTCTGTGCTGCTCGGCCTGCTGTCCAGGGACACCCTTGACGAGGCGGCGTGGGAGCAGATCGAAGACACCCTGATCACCGCGGACGTCGGCGTAACGCCGAGCCGGCAGATCGTGGAAGAGCTGCGGACCAGGGTGAAGGTGCTCGGTACCCGCAGCCCGGACGACGTCAGGGAGATGCTGAAGGCCGAACTGCTCACGCAGATCGGCACAGGTGGCGAGCGGGCGCTGGCCCTGGACCCGAGTGGCAACCGGCCCGCCGTGGTGCTCATGGTCGGGGTGAACGGCACAGGCAAGACGACGACCTGCGGGAAGCTGGCACGGGTGCTTGTGGGCGACGGGCGGACCGTGGTGCTTGGCGCGGCGGACACGTTCCGCGCGGCCGCGGCCGACCAGTTGCAGACCTGGGGCGAGCGGGTGGGCGCGCGCGTCGTCAGGTCCGACCGGGAGGGCGCCGACCCGGCCAGTGTGGCGTACGAGGCGGTGCGCGAGGGCATCGCCGCGGGCGTCGACGCGGTCATCGTGGACACCGCCGGTCGGCTGCACACCAAGACCGGGCTGATGGACGAACTCGGCAAGGTGAAGCGGGTCATTGAAAAGCAGGTGCCGGTGGACGAGGTCCTGCTCGTGCTCGACGCGACCACCGGCCAGAACGGCCTGCGGCAGGCGCGGGTCTTCGCCGAGGTCGTCGACGTCACGGGGATCGTGCTCACCAAGCTCGACGGGACCGCCAAGGGCGGCATCGTCATCGCGGTCCAGCGTGAACTGGGTGTCCCCGTCAAACTGGTCGGGCTCGGTGAAGGCCCAGACGATCTCGCGCCGTTCGAGCCCGAGGCGTTCGTCGACGCGATCCTCGGCGGTTAGCGGCTCGTTACGGACGTGATCGACGTTCCGCGCCTTGACCCGTTCGCACTGGGCATGTTCGTGTGGTGCCCGTTCGCGGTGGGCCGCGTCCGGCCCAGGGATCTTTAGCCTTGGCGGCCCACCGCTCCACCAGCGATGGTGACGCGCAGTCACACGCCGCCGGTAGGGTCGAAGGGCCTAGTTTCGCCGCTCAAGGTCACGTTATGTGTCTCGTCGAGGTCCGAAACACCACTGAAACATAAGCTCGTTGGTTTCACACTGCGGAAACATGCCGTCGCATGAGCTGAAACGCCGTTGGCAGAGGGTCATGGCATGCCGCAGCGCGGCACCCCGCAAGAGCGTAAACACCCAGCGGTGCGCACGAAACGCACGCGCCACAGGCCGTGCGGGATCCTCTGCCGGGGGACGGCGTTGCCGTGTCCGCGTTCATGTTGGTGAGATGTTGGTGAGAGGGCAGAGGAGCTGATGCAGGGATGAGGCTCATCACGGCCGTCATCAAGCCGTTCAAGCTCGATGAGGTGAAGTCCGCGCTGCAGGCGTTCGGCGTACGTGGCATGACGGTCACAGAGGCCAGCGGATACGGCAGGCAGCGTGGCCACACCGAGGTGTACAGGGGCGCCGAGTACCAGGTGGACCTGGTGCCGAAGGTACGCCTCGAGGTGCTCACCGACGACGAGGACGCCGACGATCTCATCGACGTCATCGTCAAGGCGGCACAGACCGGCCGGATCGGCGACGGCAAGGTCTGGTCCGTCCCTGTCGAGACGATCGTCCGGGTCAGGACCGGGGAGCGCGGCTCGGACGCAATCTAGGGAAGGGGTCCCGTGGGGGAACCGCCTGGCAGCCTGCTACGAGGTCTCGGGTGCACCGTGGCAGGCGCCAACGGCCGGGCGGGGGGGACGGCATGACAACGAGGGGGGGCACGAGAGTATCGTTCGCCGCGCAGCGTGCGCAGCGAACGACTGAGGCCGACCGGTGGCTGGCCGGCCTGCTCGGCGCGGAGCAGGCGGTGGCCCTGGTCGCCGTGGGCGGATACGGCCGTCGCGAGCTTGCCCCCGGCAGCGACCTCGACGTCATCCTGCTCCACGCCGGGCGCCCGGACGTGGGTGCGCTCGCCGACCGCATCTGGTACCCGGTCTGGGACTCGGGTGCGCAACTCGACCACGCCGTGCGGACGGTTCCGCAGGCGAGGAGGGTCGCACAGGCCGACCTGAAGGCCGCGCTCGGCCTGCTGCACGCGCGGCATATCGCGGGGGAGGCGAGCCTTACCGCACAACTGCGTGAGGCGGTGCTCGGCGACTGGCGGGCGGCGGCGTGGGTCCGCCTCGCCGAGCTCGCGGCGCTGGGGGTGGAACGCGCGCAGCGCTACGGCGAACTCGCATTCCTGCTCGAACCCGACCTGAAGGAAGCGCGCGGCGGCCTGCGCGACGTGCACGCGATCCAGGCGGTCGCGGCCGCGTGGGTGGCGCCGGCGCCAGGTCCGCGGGTCCGCGCGGCCTACGAACTGATCATGGATGTCCGGCACGCCCTGCACGAAGTGAGCGGCCGCGGAACCGATCGCCTGGTGCTACAGGAGCAGGACGAAGTGGCACGCGCGCTCGGCCTGCTCGACGCCGACGCGGTGCTGCGGGCGCTCGCCCAGGCCGGCCGGACCGTGGGCTACGCCGTCGATCACACCTGGTGGCAGGTGGACCGCAGCCTCGCCAAGCGCCCGCGCGGCAAGGGCCGCGGCGCCGCACAGCGCGGGCCGTCGGAGCGCCGGCCCATCGCCGACGGTGTGGTCGAGCAGGACGGCGAGGTGGTGCTCGCCCGGGCCGCCGATCCGGCGAGCGATCCCACGCTGGTGATTCGCGCCGCGGCGGCCGCGGCGGGAAGCGGTCTGCCGCTCTCCCCAACCACGCT
>DATFVJ010000377.1:0-10918 GCA_035260365.1 Streptosporangiaceae bacterium | reverse complement strand
CGCCAGCCACGCGCTCACCACCCGCTACACCTCCGCGCCTGACGGCCATATCGTCGCCACCGTTGATGTCACACCCGTGCCACAAGGCGCGGGCGGCGGCAGCGGCGTGACACTCGCGCTCGGGTTCGGGCGATCGCTGAGCGGCGCGCTCACTACGGCGGAAGGTTCGCTGCGGCAGCCGTTCGGGAGCGTTCTCGGTGCCTATCAGAGCGGCTGGGGGGCCTACGACGCCGGGCTTGCCCGCCCGCCCGCCACGCTGCCCGGCCTGAGCACGAGCCAGGTGCAGGCGGCCTACTACCCGTCCGCGAACGTGCTCAAGGCGAGTGAGGACAAGACCTTCCCCGGCGCGATCGTGGCCTCGCTTTCCAGCCCGTGGGGTCAGGCGGTCAGCGCCGGCGCGGCGCCTGGCGGCAAGGCGGTCTACTTCGGCTCCTACCGCGAGGTCTTCTCCCGTGACCTGTACGAGGTGTTCACCGGGCTGCTCGTGGACGGGGACCTGGCCACGGCCCGGGCGGCGGCGCGGTTCCTGCTCGAGCGCCAGCAACTGCCGAACGGCGAGATCCCGCGGAACTCGCTGCTGAACGGCAAGGCCGCGCCGGACACCGGCGGCGATCAGCTCGACGAGACGTCCTATCCGATCCTGATGGCCTACCAGTCCGGGCTCGGCGGCGACGCCACCCTGTGGCACCAGCACATCGTTCCCGCCGCTGACTTCCTGGTCGCACACGGCCCATCCTTCGGTGTCGAGCGCTGGGAGGAGCAGTCGGGCTACTCACCGTCGACGATCGCGGCCGAGATCGCCGGCCTCACCGCGGCCGCGGCGATCGCGGCCCAGCAGGGGGACAGCGCGCGGGCGCAGGTCTACCAGGCCACCGCGGACCAGTTCCAGCGCATGATCAAGACCTGGACCGTCACGACCACCGGGCCGGACGCGCCGAGTTACTTCATCCGGCTGTCCAAGACCGGAGACCCGAACGCGGCGATCTCCTACAACCTCGGCAACAGCGGGCCCACGCTCGACCAGCGGAGTGTCCTCGACGGAGGCTTCCAGGAACTCGTGCGCCTCGGCGAATTGCCGGTCAGCGATCCGGACGTGCAGGCGTCACTCAACGTGTGGGACAAGCTGATCGCCGTCGGCACACCCAGCGGCACCGGCTACTACCGGTACGGGAACAACGCGGCCAAGGGCAGCGCGGACGGATACGGCGACTGTTACCAGCCCAGCCAGACCTCGTGCACCACGCCGGGCCAGCCGTGGCCGACGACCAACACCGGAACCGGGCACCTGTGGCCGGTGCTGTCCGGCGAACGCGCGGAGTCGGACATCGGCAACGCGAACCCGGCTGGCGCGGCCAGCCTGCTCAGTGCCATGATCGGCTTCTCGTCCGGGGTTGGGCTCGTGCCCGAGCAGGACTGGGAGAATCCGGCCCTGGCCGCATCGCCCTTCGGCACCGACCCGACGGTCGCCTCCATTGGTTTCGCCGACGGCAAGCCCGCGGGTTCCGCCGCGCCGCTGTCCTGGGCCCAGGCACAGGCACTGCGGCTCATCCTCGACATCGGCACCGGCCGGATCCTGGAGCAGCCCAAGATCACCGCGGACCGGTACGTGCGGCAGGCGCCGCCCCCGGCGGTGCCCATCACGGTGACCGCACCGGCCAACAGGAGCACGATCGAGGGGTCGTCGGCCACCGTCACGGGAACGACCGCGCCGGGCGCGAACGTCGTGATCGAGGCCACGGACACCGACAGCGGCCAGCCGGCCGTTACGGTGACCGCGACCGCCGCGGCCGACGGCTCGTTCTCCGCCGCGGTGCCCATCGGGTTCGGGACCAACGTGCTCACCGTCACCGCCGCCTCGGGCGGCGGGACCGGCTACGCACAGCTCGCGGTGGTCGGCGACATCGTGGGCGGCGCGACGGTCCTTGACGTGACCGATCCGGCCGGCGACGACAACGGCCCGGGCACCTACCAGTACCCGACCTCGCCCGACTTCGTCGCGGGCTCGTTCGACATCACCCGCTTCCAGGTGATCACCGCAGGCTCGCAGGTGTTCCTGCGGACCACGCTGCGGACGCTGACCCCGACCTTCGGCAACCTGATCGGCGCACAGATGCTGGACATCTACGTCCGCTCTCCCGGCGCCGCCACCACCTCGACCGCGGCGGCGTTCCCGTCGCGCAACTACACGATCACGACCGCCGACGCCTGGAGCCAGCGGCTCGAGGTGCAGGGCTTCGCCGCTCCGGTCTGGAACGACGCCGGCGGCAACGCCGTCGGCGCCGCGACGGTGGTCGCGTCGTCGGTGGCCAACACGATCACGGTCTCTGTGCCGTCGTCGTCGTTCGGCACCCCGGCGTCCGGCTGGTCGTTCGCGGTCGTGCTGACCGGGCAGGACGGCTTCAGTGCCGACCAGGCGCGCGGCTTCGCCGCCACGCCGCAGCCGTTCCTCTTCGGTGTGTGCGCACCCGGCGGCACCAGCCCCATCTGCGCGGTCGACCCGGGCACCGTGCCGAAGGCGATGGACGTGATCACCCCGGCCGGCGTCAGCCAGGCCACCGAACTCGATCCGACGCGCGGCCCGGTGGTGATCCACGCCGTGCCCGTTCCGTAGCCGATCATGGATCGAGGAGGTCGTGGGCGCGGCGGAGGGCCGCGTTGAACTCCTCGAGCGCCGTCGTGTCGGCCGCGAGCGGCTCGTAGCGGCTGCCGCGCCTGGTATCCCAGCGCCTGGCCACATCCGGCGCCCGCTCGCCGGTCAGCGCGGCGGCCGCCTGCGCGGCCGCGCCAAGCGCGACGAGTTCCGCCGCGTCGGGGACGAGCAGCCCGCGCCCGGACAGCCGCCGGATCGTGTCCCGCCAGGCCGCGCCCTTGGCGCCGCCGCCGATCAGGATCAGCGGCGCGCCCGGAGCGATGGCGTCACCTGAGCTGCCCACCTGCTCGAGCGCGGTGAGCAGCGTGCAGGCAGCGCCGTCGTAGGTGGCCTGCAGCAGCTGCCCGGCGGTCGTGTCATGGCGCAGGCCGGTGATCAGCCCGGCGGCGTTCGGGAGGTTGGGGGTGCGCTCGCCGTCGAAGAACGGCAGCACGACGGCGGTGCCGCCGGGCTCGACGGCCTCGCGATCGTGGCCGAGGAGGACGGCCATCCGGTCGACGGCCTGGGTGCAGTTGAGCGTGGCCGACAGCGGCAGGAACGCGCCGGCCGCATCCGCGAACCCGGCGACCACGCCGGTCGGGTCCGCCGGCCGGCGCACGGAGACGGCGTAGGCCGTGCCCGACGTGCCGAGGCTGATGACAGGCTCGCCGGGCGCCAGGCCGAGGCCAAGCGCGGCGGCCATGTTGTCCCCGGTGCCGATCCCGACCACCGTGCCAGGCCGCAGGCCAAGCGCGGTCGCGGCGGCGGGTGTGACGGTGCCGGCGACCTCGCCCGGCGCGTGCACCCGCGGCAGCAGCGCCGGGTCAAGCTCGAGCAGCGGCAGCGCGAGGATGTCGGGGTCGTACGCGTCGGTGGCGGTGGAGAACCAGCCCGTACCCGACGCGTCGCCGCGGTCGGTGACCGGTGCGCCGCACAGGCGCTGCGTCAGGTAGTCGTGCGGCAGCCGGATCGCGGCGGTACGGGCGGCCGAGGCTGGCTCATGACGGCGCAGCCACGCCCATTTCGCGGCGGTGATGCTGGCCACGGGCACCGTGCCGGCGCGCGCCGCCCATTGTGCGGCGCCTCCCCCGGGGTCGCCCGGGCCGGAGCTGCCGAGCGCATCGATGAGTTCGACGGCCTGCGGCGCGGCCCGCACGTCGTTCCAGAGCATCGCAGGCCGTACCGGGTCGCCGCGCGAATCGAGCGTCACGAGTCCGTGCTGCTGCGCCCCGACGGAGATCGCCGCGACGTCACCGCCCGGCCCGGCCTGGGCGAGCGCCTGCGCGAGGGCGGCCCTGAGGGCATCCCACCACTCGACCGGGTCGCTCTCCCGCGCGCCGTCGGTCCCCGCCACGGTGTGCGGCGCCGTCCCCCTGGCGACGACCGTGCCGTCGCCGACGTCGACCAGGAGCACCTTCGCGGACTGAGTGGAACTGTCGACTCCTGCTACCAGCCGCCTTGTCACGGTCGGGATGCTACTTGACTGCCAACGTGGCGGGCAGCCTGGCGGGCGAGGTGCCACGC
Organism: Streptosporangiaceae bacterium; assembly: GCA_035260365.1. Lineage (GTDB taxonomy): Bacteria > Actinomycetota > Actinomycetes > Streptosporangiales > Streptosporangiaceae > DATFVJ01. The sequence continues at coordinate 6,765 of DATFVJ010000377.1, read as the reverse complement.
GGCAGCCGTTCGGTAACAATGATCCGTAACGGCTGCCGCACGATGCACCATCCACGACACAGGCGCCCCGCTTAGGATGTTCGCGGGAGGTGCGGTGGCCGATCAAGGAACCGCGCGGCGGGCCATGCAGGCACCGCGGCTGCAGGAAGTGGCGGACGGCATCCACGTCTATCTCCAGCCGGACGGAAGCTGGTGCCTGAGCAATGCCGGGATCGTCGTGGGACCGCGTTCGGTGCTGCTGATCGACACCGCGTCGACCGAGCCGCGGGCCAGGGCGCTGCGTGCGGCGATCGGCACACTCACCTCGCGGCCCGCCGCGACGCTGGTGAACACCCACCACCACGGCGACCATACCTACGGGAACTTCGTGTTCCCCGAGGCGACGATCGTCGCGCACGCCCTCGCGCGCAGCGAGATTCTCGCGGCCGGCCTGCAGCTCAAGCTGATCTGGCCGGATGTCGACTGGGGCGACATCGAGATCGTCCCGCCGTCGGTCACGTTCACCGACCGGCTGACCCTGTACGCCGGCGAGCTCGAGATCCAGCTCATCCACGTCGGGCCTGCGCACACGACCAACGACGTCGTGGCGTGGATCCCCGAGCGCGGTGTGCTCTTCGCCGGTGACCTCGTCTTCAACGGGGGAACCCCGTTCGTCATGATGGGCTCGGTCGCCGGCTGCCTCGCGGCCATCGACACCATGCGCGTGCTCGGCGCCACCACGGTGGTCAGCGGTCACGGCGCGGTGGCCGGGCCCGAGGTGCTCGACGTCAACGCCGCGTACCTGCGGTGGATACAGCAGGCCGCCCGGGCGGCGATCGCCGCCGGGCTCACGCCGCTCGCGGCCGCGCGTGAGACCGGTCTCGGCGAGTTCGCCGGCCTGCTCGACCCCGAGCGAATCGTCGGCAACCTGCACCGCGCGTTCGCCGAGGAACAGGGTTCACCGCGCGGTGCGCCCCTGGACGCCGTGTCGATCTTCCTGGAAATGGCCGAGTACAACGGCGGCGCGATGCCGGCGTGTTACGCGTGAAGCGCTGGACGGGAATCGGCCGCGGTAGCCGTTAGGGTGAGATTGTGAGCAATCCCCCACTGCCAGCCGACCGCCGGCATCTGCGGGTCTCCGACGCCGACCGCGACCAGGCCGCCGAGGTGCTCAAGGAGGCCGCCGGGCAAGGCCGGCTCACGCTCGACGAGCTCGACGAGCGCCTCGACCACGTCTACGCGGCCAAGACCTACGCCGACCTGGAGACCGTCACCCGCGATCTGCCCGCGACCGGTGCGGTCCCGCCCGCTCCCGCTGCCATGGGCGGCTTCCATGACGGGCGCGTCGGTGGAACGCCGGGCAGCAAGATCTCCGTCGCGATCATGAGCGAGGCGAGACGATCAGGGCAGTGGGTCGTCCCGAGCGTCTACGTGGCCGTCGCGTTCATGGGCGGTGTCGTGCTCGACCTGCGGCAGGCGCGGTTCAGCGAGCGGGAGGTCACGATCCACGCGTACACGTGGATGGGCGGCGTCAACATCATCGTGCCTGAGGACATCGAGGTCGACGTCTCCGGTATCGCCTTCATGGGCGGTTTCGACCACCGGGCCAGCGGGCCGGGAGCGCCGGGGGCACCGCGAGTGAAGATCATCGGTTTCGCGTTCATGGGCGGCGTCGACGTCAAGCGCAAGCCGCCGAAGAAGCGCGAAAGGAGCGACGCGGCGAACCGGGCCGAGGGAAACCAGCGCAGGGAGATCGACGGCTGAGGGGCGGGTCGCGGTGCGGTGCCGGTCCGCTAACCTCGACTGGTGCATAGCGACACCCCAAGCGAGGTATCGGCGCCGGAAGCCGTCGAGTTGCTGCGATCGGACGCGATCTTGCTCGACGTCCGGGAGGATCACGAATGGGCCGCCGGGCACGCGCCGGACGCAACCCACATGCCGATGTCACAGATCTCCCAACACGCTTCTGGTCTGCCCACTGACAAGACGATCATCTGCGTCTGCCACGTCGGCGCCAGGTCGGCGGCGGTCGCCGCGGCCCTGAGCCGGGCCGGCTGGACCGCGCGGAACCTGGCCGGCGGAATGGAGGCCTGGGCCGCCGCCGGCCTTCCCGTCGTGGATCACTCCGGTGGCGCGGGCGTGGTGATCTGAGCCCACGTGCCGGCCGGGATTGACCGCGCCGGGCGGCGCCGCGTAAATCACACCGCGCCCGGGCCTGGCATCAGGTCCGCCGCCTGCTCCAGGGCGGCGATTTGCTGCTGCGTGCCGATCGCGATGAGCACGCAGCCCGCCTCGAGGTTGAAGCTCAGCGGCGGATTCGTCCTGAACGTCCCCTCCCTTGTCCGCACCGCGAGCACCAGCGCGCCCGTGGATTCGCCCACGCTGAGCGCGCCCAGCGTCCGCCCGGCGAGGCGGGATCCGGCGCGCACCGGCACCTCTTCCAGGCGGAACTCCAGGCTGCCGTCATGCATGACGACGTCGAGAAACTCGACGACGTTCGGCTGCAGTGCGGCCGCCGCGATGCGCTGGCCGCCGATCCGCTGCGGGTTCACGACCCGGGTCGCGCCCGCGCGCAACAGCTTCGGCTCCGACGCCTCGGTGCGGGCCCGCGCGATGATGACGAGATCCGGGCGCAGAGCGCGCGCGGACAACGTCACGTAGACGTTCTCGGCGTCGGTGTTGATGGCGGCGACGAGCGCCCGCGCCCGCATGATGCCGGCCTTCCGCAGCACGTCGTCGTCGGTGACGTCCCCGGCGAGCGCGGCATGGGGAACGGTCGCGACGCGCTCGGCGTCGTTGTCCACGACGACCACCTGCGCGCCCTGACCCGCCAGGTAGCCGCCCACGGCGCGGCCGACCCTGCCCCAGCCGCAGACGATGGCGTGCCCGCTCATCCGGGCGATGTCCCGTTCCATCCGGCGCCTTCCAAGCAGCTGGCGCAGATGACCCTCCACCAGCGTTTCAAGAACCACGCTAAACATGTAGAACGCGGTGCCGACCCCGGCCAGGATCAGCACGATCGTGAAAATCTTGCCCGCGGGGTTCAGCGGGTGTAGTTCGCGGAATCCCACGGTCGTGATGGTCGTGACCGTCTGGTACACGGCGTCGAGCGGGCTGAATCCGAGCACCAGGTAGCCGACGCTGCCGGCGATCATGACGCCGAGGACGGCGAGCAGCGCCAGCTGGATGCGCCGGACTTGGTTCACCAGGCAATTGTGTCCTCCACCCAGGACACGGGCGGTCAACTCGGCCGTCAGCCGGCACCTGACTCACGACGCCGGCTGCCGGGCGCCGGGGCGGCCGCCAGCGCGATCCCGGCCGAACGGCTGCGGCGGTGAATGGGCGGATCATGGAAGTCACGCTCATGCGAGCGGCCAGGTGCTACTTATCGTAATCAATGCTGTGCGATAAGTAACTCAGGTCCAACGGCAAGACGTTCGTAACAGGTGAAGGTGACTTTCGGCCCTCGCGCCCGGCGGCACAACCTGTCTCACTTGGGTCATGTTCGTCGGCCATGATGTCCTGCTCGACGTCAGCTTCGCGGTGGCCCGCGCGCGCTTCGCGCGGCTCATCAGCGACGGCTGGCTCATCGACGCATCGGACCGCGCATACGCCGACGGGCTCTCCGGCCTGATTCGCGTCGGCCCCTTCGGCGCGGTTCTCGGTGCGTCCAAGCTTGTCCGGGTCCAGACGCTCGATCCCGTGCACCGAGACGACAGTGTCGCGCTGCCCCTGCGGTGGGAGGCCACGGGCACGATGGGCCGGTTGTTCCCCGTATTCGACGCCGATCTGGTACTCACGCCGGCCGGCCCCGAGGCGACGTGTATCGAGCTCAGAGGCGCCTACCGGGCGCCGCTGGGCGGCATTGGCTCGGCGGTGGACCGGATCGTGCTGCACCGGGCAGCCACGGCGACAGTCCGCTCGCTGCTCCGGGCTGTCGCGGACTCGATCGCCGGGCCTGCCGCGCAGCCGACGGCGTTGGCTAGCAAGGACAATGGGATCGCCCCCCTGCCGCGGGTGAACCTCGAGCCAGGAACGTCGCTGTGACCGCGTGCCCAACCCCGCCCGCGCTCGCGCGCTAAGCCTCTTGCTCGGTCGGCCGCACCAGCATCTCGTTGACCGCGACACGGCGTGGCCTGGTGACCACGAAACCAATGGCCTCGGCGATGTCGGCCGCATGCAGCCGCTGCGTGGAACCGAAACGCTGACGTATCTGCCCCTGGATCTCCGGGCGGTTGTGGCTGGCAAGTTCGGTCGCGGTCGCCCCGGGCTCGACCAGCGAGACACGGATGTGCTGGCGGGCAACCTCCTGGCGCAACGACTCGCTGAACGCTCCGACGCCATGCTTCGTCGCGTTGTAGACAGCGCTGCCGTTGCGCACCACCCGGCCGGCCACCGAGCTGATGTTGACCATGTCCGCGACGTGGCGCGGATCCTCCGCCGCGGCGCTGAGCAGATGCGGAACCGCCGCGTGCGCACAGTAGAGCAGACCCAGCAGGTTGAGCTCGACCATCCGCTGCCACTCCGCAAGTGGCGCGCCCACCACCGGGCCGAGCAGCATGGCCCCGGCGTTGTTGACCAGTGTGTCCAGGCGGCCGAGTTCGGACACCGTGCGCTCCACGGCCTCGCTCGCCTGCTGCTGGCTGGTCACGTCGGTGGCGAGCACAAGGGCGGTGCCGCCCTGGCCCCGGATCTTGGCCGCCAGCGCTACCAGGCGGTCGGCCCGCCGTGCGGCCAGCGCCACGCTCGCACCAAGCGCGGCAAGCTCCACCGCGGTGGCTTCGCCGATACCGCTTGACGCGCCGGTGATCAAAGCCACCGTCCCATCCAGCCGATCCGCCATGTAACCCTCCAAGCTTGGCGGCAGCGTAGTGGACGTACTCGTGCGGGGAGCCGAGTGTGGTGATATCTACCTTGGCCAGGACGCACCGGGCCCCGGCGGCCTGGTGCCTGGGCGGCGGTCTGCTGGGCTGCGCTGTCGTCTTGCCGGTAGGCGAGGGTGAGGTTGTGGCCGGCCTGGGCCAGTTGGACAGCGGTTGCTGCTCCGATACCGCGGCTGCCCCCGGTGATGATGGTGATGGGCCGGTCACTATTTTTCATTTTGCCGCCACCTCCGCTGTGGTGTTTCGATGCTGCGGGCGCCCACACTCGTTGCGCGCGGCAGGCCGCTCTTGGGTTACCCGTGACCCGGCGTGTCGACTTCAGGCAGAACGGTGACGAAAAGGTCTGCGGCGTAGGCGACGAGGGCGCGCAGCCCGTCGTTCGTATAGAAGGTGCCGTCGGGTTCGCAGGCATTCGCGGGCCGTCCCGCCTCGATGCGCCAGCCCTGATCGCCGGTCAGGTGCAGGTGCAGCACGTTGAGCTTGTAGAGGGCGATAAGGTCAATGACCTTCCGAATCTGGGTGAGATCGAAGAACCTGCGCACGACGTCGACGGTGAGGCCGCGCCAGGCGAAGCGCGGTGCGTCGAGGATGCGCAGTGCCCGCAACGACACGGCGCCGTCGGCGTCCGGCGTCGCGGTCGCGACTAGCTGCAGCAGGCTCATGAGCCCGCGGGCCACGCCGGCCGGTTCGCGCGCCCGAAGTGTGATCCCGGCTTGGCCGATCGTGAGCGCGTAGCGCTCGTCACTCGAAGCTCCGGCCGGGTCGACGCCGAGCGGCGCGGGCAGCCCGGTGAGCTCGGGATCATCGTCGAGGCTGACCGTGATGCCGTGCGCGGCGTCACAGGTGCCGGCGAGGACTGCCCGCGCACGGATGCCGGAGCGCCGGTCGAGGTCCTCGCAGAGGCGTTCGACGAGCGGAGCCAGCGTCGTGCCACCGTGGGCGACTGTGCCGCCCGCGCCGAGCCGAAATTGGCCAGTGCCCAGCGTGAGCTGCCGCGGCGCGGGGATGATCGGCATGGCGCTGAAGTGTCCTGTTACTCCTCTCCGGCGGCCATGGGAAGGCCGGCCAGGCGCCACTCCGGGAAGCCGTCCACCAAGCGCCGCGCACGGTAGCCCTTGGCGGCGAGCCGCTCGACCGCCTGCGGGGCGAGAACGCAGTAGGGTCCACGGCAGTAGGCGACAATTTCAGTGCGCTTGGGCAGCCGCGCCAGTGCGGCATCGAGCTCACCCAGGGGCACCGACAGTGCGCCAGGAATGTGGCCGGCCACGAACTCAACGGTCGGGCGAACGTCCAGGATGACGACCTTGCCCTTTCCGGCCCGTATGAGCAGTTCCTCCCTGCTGATCGATTCCAGCGCGTCTCGTGAGCCGAAATAGTCTCGTACCACCTGCTCGACCTCGGCCAGCCGGGAGCGGGCCAGGTCCCGCAGCACCACGACGAAGGCGGCGACATCGTCGCTGGCGAGTCGGTAGAAGACCTTCGTCCCCTCCTTGCGATTTTCCACAAGCCGGGCACGGGCGAGAATCTGCAGATGCGCCGACGTATTGGTCACGCCCATGCCGGTCACCCCGGCGAGCGCGTCGACCGTGCGCTCGCCCTGCGCGAGGAGTTCCAGTAGCTCGATCCGTTTCGGGCTGGCCACTGCCTTGGCTGTGCGCGCGAACGCCTCATAGAGCCGGTCCTTGGCCTCCCGGCCGTCCACCATCGGCTCCCTTCGTCTAATGTTCCATTGGCAAGAGCCTAAATCTCGCCGGGCGGGACGCTGGCCTCAATGGGTCAGGGCTCTCCGGGTGTGGTTACTGATTGTGCTGGTGCCCGGTTTCGGGGCTGGTGTCTGGTCGCTGTCTGAGCGACGGCAGCGGGTGCTGCCCGGTGTGCCCGGGTGCGCACCGGCTCCGACCGC
>DATFVJ010000376.1:0-2251 GCA_035260365.1 Streptosporangiaceae bacterium | reverse complement strand
CCGCCGTGAGCGCACCGGCGGTCACGAAGGCAGCGACGACAGCAGTGGCCGCGGCGAAGACAGTGGCCGCGGCGAAGATATTGGCGGTAGCGAGCACTCTGGCCGTGCCGGCGAGGAGCGCACGGGCGGCGGACGAGCGTGTTCCTGGCTGCATGGGGCATCCCGCAGGGTCGTAATTACATTCGGTAACAACTTCTCCTACGGAAAGTGACGAACGGTCGCCGGCGGGACCGCTTTGCCAAGTCGTGGCGATTTAACTACTCAGTGTTATCAAACGCAGGCCGACATGCCCGCGGCAGCGCAAGCACATACCGGGCAGGCTCAGTCCTCAGTCCCATCGCACGTGCAGCTCGGTTGGCTTGCGGAAGACGAGACCGCGCGGCGCGGCAGAGTGTTCGGGATCGAGGCGCAGGCCCGGCAGTTGGCCGAGCATCCCCCCGATCGCGGTCTGGGCCTCCAGCCGGGCCAGGTGGGCGCCGAAACAGAAGTGCGGGCCGTGCGCGAAGGCCAGGTGCAGGCGGGTGTTCTTGCGCCGTACGTCGAAGCGGTCCGGGTCGCCGAACACCGCTGGGTCGCGGTTCGCGGCCGAAATCGAAACCCGGACCAGGTCCCCGCGCGAGATCGCCGCGCCCGCGAGCGTCACGTGCGCAGTCGCATAGCGGTCGATCACGGCAGCGGCGGGCTCCATGCGCGCCGATTCCTCGATCGCGTTCGGCAGCAGGTCCGGCTCGGCAAGCACCAACTTGAGCTGCCCGGGATGCCCGAGCAGATGCGCGATCGCGTTGGTGATCATCCCCTCGGTGGTGTCGATGCCGCCGAACATCAGCACCGCGGCGTTCGACACCACCTCGGCCACGCTCAGCCCGCTTCCGTCGGCCTGCGCCGCCGCGGCGACCAGGAGCGACGACGGGTGCCCGTGCCGCAACGTGTCCTGCACGCTCGCCCGCAGCATGCCGAACGCGTCCGCGGCTGCCCGCTGCGCGGTCCGCCCGGCCGTGATGTCCGAGATGGCCTCGACGAACGCGTGATACCAGGACCGGATGACCGTCGCGTCGGCGCCGGCCAGGCCGAGTGCGTCGGCGACCACGGCGACCGACAGGGGACCGGCGATCGCCCCGCGTACCTCGGCGGCGCCGGCCGGCCGGACGCCGGCGATCAGGCGGTCCACCTCGGCCGCGACGAACGCCGCGAAGCGTGTCCGCACGTCGGCCGGGCGGAACGACCTGGCGAACGGCTCGCGGTGGCGGGTGTGCGTCCCGCCGTCGGTCGACAGCATGCTCGGCCCGATGACCTGCGCGGTGGAAAAGCGCGGATCGTCGACGGTGAACGTCGTGGCGTCGCGCATCACGCCCACGGCGAGGTCATGCCGGGTCACCAGCCATCCGCCGAGTGCCGGCAGCCAGGAGACGGGCTCGCGGGCGCGCAGGCGCGCGAGCAGTGGGTGCGGGTCTGTCTCGAGTTCCGCCAGCGTCGCCGCGGCCCCGACCGGGTACCGCGTCACCTGCCGTCCGGCTCCCCACGCACCCCGCCAGGCGCGATGCCGTAAGTGGCCGCTGTCCGCGTCCTCGCTGGCCTAGGATGGGCGACGCTCACATACCGGAGTGTATTGGCCCTTTCTCCAGGAAGTTTCATGCTGCATGGCATCGATGTGTCCAACAACCAGGGCGTCGTCAACTGGGGCAACTACCGGACCCTTGACTTCGCCTTTGCCAAGGCCACGGAGGGTATCGGCTTCCAGGATGGCGATTTTCCGCAGAACTGGCGGGGCATCAAGGCGAACGGGCTGGTCCGCGGAGCCTACGATTTCGCACATCCGGGCAATGATCCGGTGGCGGAGGCTGACTACTTCCTGTCCTACGTGCGCGCGCAGGGGCTTGGCCCCGGTGACCTGCTCGCCCTGGACTTAGAGGTCACCGACGGTGTCTCGCCCGCCGGCGTGGCGAGCTTCGCGCAGCGCTGGTGCGCGCACGTGGCCGGGGCGGCGCACGTCCAGCCGGTCGTGTACACGTTCCTGTCCTTCGCACAGCAGGGCAACTGCGCCGGGCTCGGCGGTTACCCGCTGTGGATCGCGGATCCGAGTTCGCCCGAGGGCCGGCCCACCGTACCCGGGCCGTGGCGCACGTGGGCCTTTCACCAGTACGCAAACAGCCCCATTGATCAGGACGTCTTCAACGGGACAGCTAGCCAGCTAGCCGCGCTCGGCGTCGGCGGGGGTAGCAAGGAGGAAACCGTGCAACGGCTCTGCGTGCTC
>DATFVJ010000375.1:0-10295 GCA_035260365.1 Streptosporangiaceae bacterium | reverse complement strand
TGCTCCGGCCGATCCCGATGCTCCGGCCGATCCCGATGCTCCGGCCGATCCCGATGCCGCGGCCGATCCCGATGCGGTGCGGGTGACCGGTGCCCTGTCCCCGTCCCGCGCCGGCGACTTCATGACCTGCCCGCTCCTGTACCGATTCCGCGTTATCGACCGGCTGCCGGAGCCGCCGAGCCCGGCCGCCGCACGCGGCACCCTCGTGCACGCCGTGCTCGAGCGGCTGTTCGACCAGCCGGCCGCCGGGCGGACCGCGCTTGCCGCGCGCGGCCTGCTCGAACCCGAATGGCAGCAGTTGCTGAGCGACGAGCCCGAACTGGAGAAGATGTTCGCGGATGACGCCGAACGGGACGCGTGGTTCGCGGGCGCGCACGCCATGCTCGACCGGTATTTCGCGCTCGAAGATCCGCGCAGGCTCGAACCCGAGCAACGCGAGCTTTACGTGCAGACCGTGCTCGATTCAGGGTTGCTGCTCCGCGGCTACGTTGACCGCCTCGACGTCGCGCCGAACGGCGACGTGCGAATCGTGGACTACAAGACGGGCACCGCGCCGCGGGCGGAGTTCGAGGCACGTGCGCTCTTCCAGATGAAGTTCTACGCGCTCGTGATCTGGCGCGAGCGCGGCCAGATCCCCAGGCTGCTCCAGCTCATGTACCTCGGTAACGGTGAGATTCTCCGTTACGCACCCGACGAGGCGGATCTGCGCGCGACCCAGCGCAAGACCGAAGCCATCTGGCGGGCCATCGAGCGCGCGAGATCCCTCGCCGACTGGCGGCCGCGGCCGAGCCGCCTCTGCGACTGGTGTGCGCACAAGGCACTCTGCCCGGCGTTCGGCGGCACACCGCCGCCGCTGCCCGAAGAAACCGATGACGCAGCCGAATACCTAACGGCTCACGCGGATGCGCAGTCCGCTGCCCGGGCCCAGTTGCCCGAGGTTCCATCACCGCGCTCATTCGTCGGCGACATCTGACTGAGTGTTTGGAAACCTCCCGCCGGGCTTTGCCCGCTGGGAGTGGGGCGGGACCAGCTCAGCCCCAGGCGCCCGCGACCTGGCGGGTGGTGGCGTTGAGCCGGTTGAACAGGTTGGTCACCGCGATCATGAGGACGATCGCGGCCAGGCCCTTCTCGTCGTAGTGGGCGGCGGCAGCGTCCCAGATCTCGTCGGGCACCGGGTCCGGCCGGTCGGCCAGCCGGGTGGCGGCCTCGGCCAGCACCAGTGCGGCCCGCTCGGCGTCGCTGAAATAGGGCGCTTCCCGCCAGGCCGCGACCGTGGCCAGGCGCTCCTCGGTCTCCCCCGCCTTGCGGGCCGACTTGGTGCCGGAGTCCACGCAGGCGCTGCACCCGTTGATCTGGCTGGCCCGCAGGTGCACCAGCTCCAGCGTGGCCGGGTCCACGCCACCGGCGTGCACCGCCTTGAACAGCGCCTGGAACGGCTCCATCGCGCCCAGGACCATCGCCGGGTTCTTCATCCGTGCTTCCATCTCTTCTTCTCCTCCGAGCCCTGGAATGTTGCTACTCCTAAATTAGGAGTTAAAGTTTTACTTGTCAACCACCGGGTCCTATACTAGGAGCGTGAACCGGAGTTATGGCGACCAGTGCGGGGTCGCCCGCAGCCTCGACGTCATCGGCGAGCGGTGGGCGCTGCTGATCGTCCGCGAGCTGCTGCTGGGGCCCAAGCGCTTCAACGACCTGCTGGCCGGCCTGGCCGGGGCCAGCCCGAACGTGATCAGCCAGCGGCTGCGCGAGCTGACCGGCAACGGCGTCATCCGCCACCGCGACCTGGGCCCCCCGGCCCGGGTACGCGTCTATGAGCTGACCGACTGGGGGCGCGAGCTCGAGCCCGTCGTCTTGCACCTCGGCCAGTGGGGAACCCGCGCCCCGCTCCCCGAGGGCGCCCGGTGGGGCCTGGACTCCCTCCTGCTCGCGCTCCAGGCGACGGCCGATCCAGCGGTCGTGAACGGCCGGTACGAGCTGCGGGTCGGCACCGACGTCTTCGCCGTGGACGGCACCTCCGGCTCGGTCCGGGTGCGGCGCGGAACCGCCGACAGGCCCGACGCGGCCCTCACCACCGACGCTGACACGCTCCGCGCCGTGGCGCTCGGCAACCGTCCCATCGCCGCCACGGCCGAGTCCGGCGACCTGCGCCTCGACGGCGATCCGCAGGCCATCAGCGGCCTCACCAGCCTGCTACAGGCGCTGAGCAGCTCACCATGACCGGGGGCACACCTTCGGCCCACCCGCCACTTGCGCGAGAATGCCTGACCGCATCGCCCGGGTCTGCGTCACTCGCGGACAATGTCCTCAAACGTCAGTGCCCTCAAACGTAGATCCCGGGTCCCTGGGTGAGGAGGCGTGGGTGACAGTCGCCGCGGCAACCACACCTGAGGCGCTTGCCGGGTCGGCGCAGGACGGCTTCGCGGCCCGTGCCGTCGAGGTCACGAAGGTCTACGGCCAGGGCGACGCTCGCGTGGTCGCGCTCGACCGGCTCACCCTGGGCATCCCGAAGGGCGCCTACACGGCGATCATGGGCCCCTCCGGCTCGGGCAAGTCCACCCTCATGCACTGCCTGGCCGGGCTCGACTCCGTCACGGCCGGCGAGGTGTATGTCGGTGACGTCGAACTGGGCAGGCTGAACGACAAACGCCTGACCCGCCTGCGGCGCGACCGGATCGGCTTCGTGTTCCAGGCGTTCAACCTGGTGCCCACGCTGACCGCCGGCGAGAACATCACGCTGCCGCTCGACATCGCGGGCACGAGACCCGACCGGGCGTGGCTGGACACCGTGATCGACACCATCGGCCTGCGGGACCGGCTGTCCCACCGGCCCGCCGAGTTGTCCGGCGGCCAGCAGCAGCGGCTCGCCTGCGCCAGGGCACTCGCCACCCGCCCCCAGATCATCTTCGCGGACGAACCCACCGGGAACCTCGACTCAAGATCCGGCGCCGAGGTCCTTGCGTTCCTGCGCCGCTCGGTCCGTGAGATGGGCCAGACCGTCGTCATGGTGACGCACGACCCGGTGGCGGCCGGTTACGCGGATCTGGTCATCTTCCTCAGCGACGGGCGGATCGCCGGACAGCTGGCCGAGCCCACCGCGGAGCGGGTGCTCGAACGGCTGCGGCGCCGGCCAGCCGGTGGCACCCAGGACCCAGATCCGGCCGAGCGTGCGGCGGATGGGCCGCGGTCCGCGCCGCCCGGGGGAAGCCAGTGATCGCCAAGGTCACGCTGCGCAATCTCAGCGCGCACAAGGTGCGGCTTGCGCTCACCGCGCTCGCCGTCATGCTCGGTGTGTCGTTCGTCGCCGGGACGCTGATCTTCACGCAGACCCTGCAGAACACGTTCGACACACTGTTCGCCCAGATCGGCAGAGGCACCGATGTCGTCGTCCGTGGGCAGGCCGCGTTCCAGAACCAGCCGGGCCAGCCGGGCCAGGCCGACCGCAGGCTGGTGCCTGACCGCGTCCTCGCCCAGGTGCGCGACGTACGCGGAGTCGCTCAGCTGCTGCCCAGCGTGACGGGCTTCGCGGCGGTCGTGGGCAGGGACGGGAAGGTCGTCGCCAACACCGGCCCACCGACGATCGGTGTCGCCTGGCACGCCATACCCGATCTTTCCCCGCTGCGGCTGACCTCGGGACGCGGCCCGCGCACCGCCGGCGAGGTCGCGATCGACACCGTGACCGCGGCCAAGGCCGGTTACCGGCCGGGCGACCGGGTCCGGATCCTGACCCGCGGGCCCGCGCAGACGATGACGCTCGTGGGCATCTTCCAGTTCGGCAGCCTCGGCAACCTCGCGGGCGCCACGCTGACCGCGTTCGATCCCGCCACCGCGCAGCGGCGGCTGCTCAAGCCCGGCTACGTCAGTGAGATCGACGTGCACGCGTCGCCCGGCGTCAGCCAGGCCGTACTTCGCGCCCGGGTGCAGGCCATCTTGCCCGCGGGCTTCGAGGCGGTCACCGGCGCCCAGGTGGCGAAGGAGAACGCGACCGTGGTCCAGCAGGCGCTGAAGTTCCTCAACACGTTCCTGCTTGTCTTCGGTTTTCTCGCCGTCTTCGTCGGCGCGTTCATCATCTTCAACACCTTCTCCATGCTGGTGGCCCAGCGGACCAGGGAGCTTGCGCTGCTGCGCGCGGTCGGCGCGAGCCGCGCACAGGTGACCCGCGCGGTCATGGGCGAGGCGCTCGGGGTGGGTGTGTTCGCCGCCACGGCCGGGCTCGCCCTCGGCTTCGGGCTCGCGAAGCTGCTGCAGATCCTGCTGTCGGCCTTCGGGATCTCCCTGCCCACCTCCGGGCTTGGCCTCGACGCGCAGGCGGTGGTGTGGTCCTACGTGGTCGGCATTGCCGTCACGCTGGCCGCCGCCTACGGCCCGGCCCGGCGCGCGGGCCGGATTCCGCCGGTCGCAGCCTTGCGCGACGACGTGGCCATGCCGGCCCGTTCGCTTCGGCTGCGGATGGTGGCCGGCGGGGTGGTCACGCTGGCGGGAGCGGCGGCGGCCGCGGCCGGTCTGGCCCGTGCGCTGTCCGGGGCAAGCACCGCGGCCCTCACCGGGGCGGGCGCCGCCGTGGTATTCGTGGGCGCGGCGATGCTCGCCCCGGCGGTGAGCCGCCCGGTGGTGCGGCTGCTTGCCGCGCCGTTCACGCGGAGCGTCGGTGCTCCTGGGCGGCTGGCGAAACAGAACGCGCTGCGCAACCCGCGGCGCACCGCCGCTACCGCGTCGGCGCTGATGATCGGGCTCGCCCTCATCGGCGCCGTCACCGTGCTGAACTCCTCGGCCCAGGTTTCCGTCGACAAGGCGGTCGCGTCCGGGTTCGGCGCCGACTACGTGGTGACGTCACGCTCGTTCGTGCCCTTCGGGCCGGAGGTGACCACGACACTGGCGAATGTGCCCGGTGTGACCGCCGCGGTGCCGCTCTACGTCGCGAGCGCACGCCTGGCGGGCAAGGTGCGGCTGGTTACGGCGGGTGACGCGGCCGGGATAGCGCACGCGCTGCGGCTGTCCGTGGTCTCGGGCTCGGCCAGCAAGGACGGGATCTTGGTGCCGCAGAGCTACGCCGACGCCTACCACCTCGAGCCGGGCGCGGCCGCGCTGCCGGTCGAGTTCCAGGACGGCGCGACGGTCACGGCCCGGGTGAGCGGGATCTACGCGACATCGCATATCTTCAACGACGTCGTGCTCCCGACCGCGATGTATCGGGCGCACACCACCAGACTGCTCGTGAACGACGTGTTCCTCACGGTAGAAAACGGCGCGGGCACCGGCGTGCGCAAGGACCTGCAGACCGTGCTCGGCGGTTACCCGAATCTGAAGCTGCTCGACCAGACCGGTCTCAAACAGGAGGCGAAAGGCCAGATCGCGACGCTCACCAACATCGTCCTGGCGCTGCTGCTCCTCGCGGTCATCATCGCGGCGATCGGGATCGTCAACACCCTCGCGCTTTCCGTCGTCGAGCGGACCCGCGAGATCGGCCTGCTTCGCGCGGTGGGCATGAGCAGGCGGCAGCTCAGGCGGATGGTCCGGCTCGAGGCCATCGTGATCTCCGTCTTCGGCGCGCTGCTCGGCCTGGCGCTCGGGCTGGCCTTCGGTGCCGCGCTGCGCAGGTCACTGGCGAGCGACGGGTTCACGACGCTGTCGATCCCGGTGCTGCAGCTGGCCGGCTATCTCGCCGGCGCGGCGCTGCTCGGCATGGTGGCCGCGGTCTGGCCGGCCTGGCGGGCGTCCAGGCTCAGCGTCCTCAGCGCGATCGCCGTCGAATGACCGGCCCGATCCTGATTCTTAACGGCTGCCGCGGATGCGGCATCCATTTGGTGCGGGGGGATCCCGTGGGGTGGAGCCCCCCGGGGCAATGCAGCCCTGACGGCTGCCGCGGCCGGACGCCACCGGTCAGGTGGCGCGTGATTGCGTGGTACCGGCCCGGAGCGGTCAGGTGTTCTCCGGGAAGTGGCACGCGACATGGTGACCGGTGGCCAGCTCTTCCAGCGGCGGTTCGGTCGTCCGGCAGATCTCCTGCGCCTTCCAGCAACGGGTGTGGAACCGGCACGCGGGGGGCGGGTTGAGCGGGCTCGGCACGTCGCCGGAGAGCCTGATGCGCTTGCCCCGGCCCTTGGCCGCCGGCTTGGTCGAGGGCACCGCGGAAAGCAGCGCCACCGTGTAGGGGTGCCGCGGCGCGGTGTAGAGCTGTGCGCTGTTCGCGATCTCGACGATCTTCCCCAGATACATGACCGCTACCCGGTCGGCGATGTGCCGCACCACGGCGAGATCGTGGGCGATGACCACGTACGTCAGCCCAAGCTCGTCCTGCAGATCCTCGAGCAGGTTGATCACCTGGGCCTGGATCGACACGTCAAGCGCTGACACGGGCTCGTCGGCGACGATGAGCTTCGGCCGCAGCGCGAGCGTGCGCGCGATGCCGATGCGCTGCCGCTGGCCGCCGGAGAACTCATGCGGGTAACGGTTGTAGTGCTCGGGGTTCAGGCCGACGAGTTCGAGCAGGTCCTGCACGGCACGCTTGGTACCCCCCTCGGTCTTGACCCGCTGCAGCCGGAACGGCGCGCCGACGATCGTGCCGACGGTGTGCCGCGGGTTCAGCGACGAATAGGGATCCTGGAAGATCATCTGGATGTCTCGCCGCAGTGGCCGCATTCGGCCGGGGCGCAGGTGGGTGATGTCACGGCCGTCGAAGATGATCTTCCCATCGGTAGGCTCGAGCAGCCGGGTGAGCAGGCGTCCCGTGGTCGTCTTCCCGCAGCCGGACTCCCCCACCAGGCCGAGTGTCTCGCCCTGGGTGACGTTGAAATCCAGGCCGTCCACCGCCTGCACCGACCCCACCTGGTGGCGGAAGATGACCCCCCTGGTGACGGCGAAATGCTTCTTGAGCCCGCTCACCGTGAGCAGCGCTCCCGCTGTCTCCTGCGACCCGGTCGCGGCGCCAGCGATCATGGCCTCCGACAAGGCGCTCTCCTCGCTCACAGGTTCGGCTCAATCTGCTCGGTCCAGATCTGGCGCCGCTGCACGGTGGTCAGATGGCAGGCGCTCAGATGACCGGGCGCGGTCTCGCGCAACTCGGGTACCTCGTTCACGCTCGCGCCCCCGGTGAGCTCCGCGAACTCGCAGCGCGGGTGGAACGGGCAGCCGGACGGCACGCGGATCAGGCTCGGCGGGGTGCCCTTGACCGGTATCAGCCGCTCCGTCTGGTCACGGTCCAGCCGCGGCATGGAGCCGAGCAATCCCCACGTATAGGGGTGCTGAGGCCGCTCGAAGACGTCTTCCGCGGTCCCGTACTCGACGACCCGGCCCGCGTACATGACCAGCACGTCGTCCGCAAGCTCGGCGACCACCCCCAGATCGTGTGTGATGATGATCACCGCGGAGCCGAACTCGCTCTGCAGATCCGCGATCAGGTCCAGGATCTGCGCCTGGACGGTGACGTCGAGCGCGGTCGTGGGCTCGTCGGCGATGAGCAGCTCGGGGTTGCACGACAGCGCCATCGCGATCATCACGCGCTGTCTCATCCCACCGGAGAACTGGTGCGGGAAGTCGTCCACCCGGGCGGCCGCCTGCGGGATGCCGACCCGGTCGAGCAGATCGACCGCGTGCGCACGCGCCGCCTGCTTGCTGACCTCGTTGTGGATCCGGTACGCCTCGATGATCTGATTGCCCACCGTGTAGTACGGGTGCAGCGACGAGAGCGGATCCTGGAAGATCATGGCCATCTTGTTGCCGCGAAGCTCGCGCACGCGGGCCGGGCCCGCGCTGGTCAGCTCCTCGCCGTCGAGCCAGATCTCACCACTGATCCGGGCGCTCGTGCCGTGGTGCAGGCCGAGGATGGACAGGCTCGTGACGCTCTTGCCCGAGCCCGATTCGCCGACGATGCCGAGCGTCTGGCCGCGGTCCAGGCGGAAGGAAAGCCCGTCCACCGCCTTCACGAGCCCGTCGTCGGTGGGGAAGTGGACACGCAACCCGCGCAGCTCGAGCAGCTCGGTCGGGGCGTTCGGGTTCCGCACCGCCACGGCTTCGGCGCCTTGCTGGCCCGCGACCCTTTCGGCCATCAGTGCCTCACCCGGGGATCGACGACTCCGTACATTATGTCCACGATCAGGTTCGCGATGACAATGAAGAACGCGGCGAACAGCACGGTACCGAGCACCTCGGGCTGGTCGTTGGCGCCGACCGCGAGCACCGCGAACTGGCCGAGACCGGGCAGCGAGAACGTGTACTCGGTCAGGAAGGCGCCGCCGAGCAGGAGGCCGAGATCCAGGCCGAAGATGGTGAGAATCGGGGTCAGCGTCGACCGGAGGGCGTGCTTGACGATCACGGTCCGCTCCGGCAGGCCCTTGGCCCGGGCCGTTCTGATGTAGTCCTCGCCCATGGTTTCAAGCATGCCCGCCCTGGTCAGCCGCGCGTAGAGCGCCGCGTAGAGGAAGGCGAGCGAAATCCAGGGGAGAGTCAAGTTGCGTGCCCACAGCGCCGGGTTCTGGGTGAAGGGGACATACGTCACGTTCGGGAAGATCGGCCACTTGTAGCTGAACAGCGCGAGCAGCACGAGCCCGGTGAAGAAGATGGGCAATGAGACCCCGGCCAGCGCGACACTCATGGCCGCCCGGTCGAAGAAGCTGCCCTTGCGCAGCGCGGAGAGTATGCCGATCGCGACGCCGCCGACCAGCCAGAGGATCGACGCGCCGATGGCCAGCGAGAGGGTGACAGGGAACCTGGATACCAGCAGCGGCCAGACCGGCTGCTGATTCTTGAACGAATAGCCGAAACAGGGCGGCGGGCAGTACGTCTTGTCGCTGCCGTAATTGTAGTTAGTGCCCGCCACGATGCCCTTGAGGAAATGCCAGAACTGCACGAGCAACGGCTCGTCGAGCCCGAGCTTGTGCTCGATCGCCAGGATCTGGCCGGTGGTCGGCGATTTGCCCACGTACTGCGCGGCCACGTCGAACGGCGACTGGCCCGCGATCCGCGGGAGATAGAAGAAGATGGCGAACGTGACCAGCGTGATGATGAGCATCATCACGACGGCCAGGAGAAGACGCCGGGTGATATATGCGATCACGCTGTGCGGCGCTGGCGGCCCGCCATGTCACGGCCGGCCACCAGCGCCTTCACCTGCCTTCTCGGGTATCGGGGCCGTTTACTTGAGGCCGATTTGCGAGTAGTCGTACATCAGCATCGACGGGTTGTAGAAGACGTTGGTGGCCTGCGGGTTGCGGTAGAGCAGCGCCTTCTCGTAGATGATCGGCAGTATGACCGCATCCTTCATCACTTGCTGGTTCACGTTCGCGTAGATCTGCCCGCGAGCATTCGGGTCGTTGTTCGCCATCACGCTGTTCATGTCGTTGTTGACGACCGGGTCATTCAGCTCCTCGATGTTGCTGTTACCGGCCGGGGTGATCGCTTTGCCGTCAATGATCGCATAGAGGTAGCCGAATCCCGTCGGCCAGTCCGGCCCCCAGCCGTACATCATCAGGCCGAGGCCGTGCTTGTGCACGAAGTCCGGCGTGCCGGTGACGCTGGCGATGTTCGAGCTCGGATACTGGTAGATGTCGGTTTTGATGCCGATCTTGGCCAGCGAGGCCTGCAGCGCCTGCGCGCCCGCGACTTCCGCAGGCCGGTTCTGCCGGGCGGCGATGGTCGTGCTGAACCCGTTCGGCTTGCCGCACATCGTGAGTTGCTGCTTGGCCGTGGCAACATCGCCGTGCGGATGCTGATTGAAGCCGTACGGGTCGTAACTGCTCTGGTAGCCGACGAGCTGCGGCTCCATGACCTGGTTCGCGAGCTGCCCCGCGTACGGGCCGCCGTAGGCGGTCTGCATCTGCACGTGGTCGGCCGCGTAGAGCACCGCCATCCGGCAGTGAACGTTGTCGAACGGCGGCACCTTCGTGCTGATCGCCGTGTAGCGGAAGAACCCGTCGAGCACGTCATCGGTGTTCTTCTTCAGATTGGGGTTGGTCAGCACCCGCGCCTCGGTGTTGGGCGAAAGGCCGGTGCCTTCGACGCCTATCTGCGCGTCGCCGGCGATCAGCCGGTTGTCGAGGTCCGCGGCGTTGACGTTCAGGGTGACCACGATCTTGTCCGCGAGCTGCTTGCGAACCGTGTCGGTGCTGGCGCTCCACATCGGGTTCTTCACCAGCGTCAGGCTCTTACCCGTCACGTAGCTCTGGAACATGTAGGGCCCGCTGGACAGCGGGTGCTGTTGGTACTTCGTCCCCGTGTCCTTGGCGGGCGGCACGGGCGCCGTCTGCGAGAGGGCGGCCAGGTTGTCGAACTCGGCCATCGGCTTGCTCAGGTGGAACACGACG
>DATFVJ010000374.1:0-4374 GCA_035260365.1 Streptosporangiaceae bacterium | reverse complement strand
GTCGCCGGAGTCGAAAACGGATCACCCGCCGCCACCGCGGGCCTGGTGGCAGGCGACGTGATCGAGTCCGTCGACGGCCAGAGCGTGGACTCGCAGGCGGCGGTCGCCGCGATCATGGCGGCGCACCACCCCGGTGACAAGGTCAGCATTAGCTGGCTGGATCAGTTCGGCCAGCAGCACACGGCGACGGTGGTGCTCGCGGCCGGCCCGGCTGCGTGAGGCACCATTAACGCTTCGTCGGGCTACGGCGGCGGGCCATAGGATTGGGCGCATGTCTATTACCCGTGATGAGGTGGCCCATCTCGCCCGCCTGTCGCGGCTCGCACTCGACGATGCCGAACTCGATCATCTGGCCCCGCAGCTCGACGTGATCATCACGTCCGTGGCGCGCGTGCGGGAGGTCGCCGCGGACGACGTTCCCCCCACCTCGCACGCGGTGCCCATGACCAACGTGCTGCGCGCCGATGAGATCGTCCCGCCGCTCCCCGTCGAGGCGGTGCTCGCGCAGGCACCGGCGGTCGAGCAACAGCGCTTCCGGGTCCCGCGGATCCTGGAGGAAGAATGACCATGGACGCTGCGCTCACGCGGATGACGGCGGCCGCCATTGCGGGCCTGATCGCCTCGGGCGAGGTCTCGGCGGTTGAGGTCGCCGAGGCTCACCTGGACCGGGTGGCGCGCACCGATGACAAGGTGCACGCCTTCTTGCACGTGAACGCGGCGGGGGCGCTTGAGGCGGCCCGCGCTGTCGACGCCGGGCGCGCCGCGGGCGAGCCCCTTGGGCCGCTGGCGGGCGTGCCGCTCGCCCTCAAGGACGTGTTCACCACCACGGACATGCCGACGACGTGCGGGTCCCGGATTCTCGACGGCTGGCAGTCGCCGTACGACGCGACCGTCACCACGCGGCTGCGCCGGGCCGGCGTCGTCATCCTCGGCAAGACGAACATGGATGAGTTCGCGATGGGGTCTTCCACGGAGAACTCCGCGTTCGGGCCGTCACATAACCCGTGGGACACCGACCGGGTCCCAGGTGGCTCGTCGGGCGGTTCGGCGGCGGCCGTGGCGGCGTACCAGGCACCGATTGCCGTCGGCACAGACACGGGAGGCTCGATCCGGCAGCCCGCGGCCCTGTGCGGCATCGTGGGAGCCAAGCCCACCTATGGCGGCTCGTCACGGTATGGCCTGGTCGCCTTCGCCTCGTCACTCGATACGCCGGGGCCGCTCGCGCGGACAGTGCTCGACGCCGCCCTCCTGCACGAGGTCATTTCCGGGCACGACCCGTGCGATTCGACGTCGATCGACGCCCCCATTCCGCCGGTCGTCGCGGCGGCGAGAAACCCCGACGTGAGCGGCATGCGGATAGGCGTGGTCATGGAGTTCCGTGGCGAGGGCTACCAGCCGGGTGTGCTCGCCAGGTTCCAGGACGCGGTCGACCTGCTTGAAAGCGCTGGTGCCAAGGTCATTGAAGTGTCGTGCCCGCACTTCCGCTACGCGCTGCCTGCCTACTACCTGATCGCACCCAGCGAATGCTCATCCAACCTGGCTCGTTTCGACGGCATGCGCTACGGGCTGCGGGTGGGCGATGACGGGACCCGCAGCGCCGAGGAGGTCATGTCGCTCACGCGCGCGGCCGGCTTCGGCGCGGAGGTGAAGCGCCGGATCATGCTGGGCACCTACGCGCTGTCGAGCGGTTACTACGACGCCTACTACGGCAGGGCGCAGCAGGTCCGCACGCTCATCACGCGGGATTTCGACGCCGCGTTCGGCCAGGTGGACGTGCTCGTATCACCAGCCACACCGACGACCGCGTTCCCGATCGGTGAGCGGGCCGACGATCCGATGGCGATGTACCTGGCTGACCTGTGCACGATCCCGTCCGACCTGGCCGGGAACGCCGCGCTGTCGGTGCCGTGCGGGCTCTCCGACGCCGACGGGCTGCCGGTGGGGCTGCAGATCATGGCGCCCGTACTCGCCGACGACCGGATGTACCGCGTCGCCGCCGCGGCCGAAGCCGCACTGGCCCCGCGCTGGGGGAACGTGCTGGCCGACAGTGCGCCGCAGCTTGAGGAGAGCCGATGACCCGGACCGCGGCGCCGCCTGCTGCCGTGCTCGCGCCTTACGACGAGGCTGTCGCCCGCTACGACCCGCTGATCGGCCTGGAGACCCACGTCGAACTCGGCACCGCGACCAAGATGTTCTGCGGCTGCGCGGCCGCGTTCGGCGCCGAGCCCAACACCCTTGTCTGCCCGGTCTGCCTTGGCCTGCCCGGATCCCTGCCGGTGGCCAACCGGTCCGCGGTGGCGTACACGATTCAGATCGGCCTGGCGCTGCGCTGCTCGATCGCGCGATGGTGCCGGTTCGCGAGGAAGAACTACTTCTATCCCGACATGCCGAAGAACTACCAGATCTCACAGTACGACGAGCCCCTGTGCACCGACGGCTGGCTCGACGTCACGGTCGATGATCCGCAGACCGGGGCGCGCGTGGTGCGGGTCGAGATCGAGCGTGTCCACATGGAGGAGGACACAGGTAAGTCGCTCCACGTTGGCGGTGCGACCGGGCGCATCCACGGTGCCGCTTACTCGCTCGTCGACTACAACCGGGCGGGCATACCGCTCGTCGAGATCGTTACCAAGCCCGTCGCGGGCACCGGAGCGCTCGCGCCGACCGTCGCACGCGCGTACGTAACCGAGCTGCGTGATCTGATGCGCGCCCTCGGGGTATCCGACGTCCGCATGGAGGAAGGGTCGCTGCGCTGTGACGTGAACACCTCGCTCGCGCCGCGCGGCTCGGCGCGGTGGGGGACGCGGACCGAGACCAAGAACGTCAACTCGCTCCGCTCGGTCGAGCGCGCCGTCCGCTACGAGATCCAGCGCCAGGCGGTCGTGCTCGATCGCGGCGGGCGGGTCGTGCTCGAAACCAGGCACTTCCACGAGGATACGGCCGTGACGACGCCCGGCCGCAGCAAGGAGGAGGAGCAGGACTACCGATACTTCCCCGAGCCCGACCTGGTCCCGATCGCGCCACCGCCCGACTGGGTGGAGGAGTTGCGGCGGGTGCTGCCGGAGCTTCCGGCCGTGCACCGCGCGCGCCTGCAAGCGGAATGGGGACTGTCCGACCTCGACATGGCGGCGTTGCGCAACGCGGGCGCGCTCGACCTTGTCGCGGCGACCGTGGCGGCGGGCGCGCCGCCGGCCGACGCGCGCAAATGGTGGCTGGGCGAGCTGTCCCGCCATGCGAATGAGCAGGGCGCCGAGTTGGCCCAGCTCGCGATCACGCCGGGCGAGGTGGCCCGGGTGTCCGAGCTTGTCGCATCGGGTGCCCTGACCGACAAGCTCGCCAGGGACGTACTTGCCGGGGTGGTCGCGGGGGAGGGCACACCGGACGAGGTGGTCGCCGCGCGCGGTCTCGCCGTGGTGAGCGACGCCGGTGAACTCGCCGCCGTGGTCGACGACGCGATCGCGGCGAACCCCGACGTGGCCGCCAAGGTCCGGGCAGGAAGGGTGGCGGCGGCCGGTGCGCTCGTGGGCGCGGTGATGAAGGCCACGCGCGGCCAGGCCGACGCCGCCCGCGTCCGCGAGCTCATCCTCGAACGGCTCGGCCAGGGCAGCTGATAAATGATCCCGGTTTCTCCCGTTGGTGCCGGTCGTGGCGGACTTTGCTGTCCACGCGGGGGTTTCACCACCGCTGTGGCCCGTGTTCCGTAATGGGGTCGTAAGGACCGGGATACCAGCTGGTACGCGGCTTGCGCGGGCCGATTTCGCCCGGCTGGAGTCCGCTCGCCCGCCCCTTTCCTGGCAGGCAGGCTCTGGCCGGCGAGGATTGCACGATCACGCGCTCCATTCGTCGCGTTAATTCCGCCGTGGCGCAATCGAAGTGTGACCTTCGGTACGTACAGTGAATGGCGTCGCCTGGCGCAAAGCCGCGCTCCGGCGTGTCGGCGAGCCTCAAGCACCCCATTGGCCAGCTAGTTCCGGAGCAGGTCCAGCCGTAACTGATCGTTACGAGGACGTGACGCAAGGATATTTGACCCGGTCCGTCAGAACGTGACCGGACTCACCGATTTGGGTTGCGGCGGCGAGAAGACCTGGAGGGAGCACGTTGCGGTCGGTTGGCCCGTACGGCTGGCTCTGGCTCGTGGGCGTCATCGCATCCGGTGGCGCCGCGGTGAGCCTGTGGTTCGGCACGGCTCACGCGCCGAACCGCGACCGCACGGGCTACCGCTGGCTCGCCGCCGCCGCGCTGCTCTGGTGCCTGGGAGCGGCTGGGCAGCAGATCCTTTCCGGTCAGCTCAATGCCTTCCCTGCGCCGCTCACACTCGCCGACCTGTTCCCGCTGCTCGCTCTCGCGCCGGTCGTCGCCGGCATCGTGACCCTG
>DATFVJ010000373.1:0-9502 GCA_035260365.1 Streptosporangiaceae bacterium | reverse complement strand
CGCGGTCGATGAGCTGGCGCTGCAGGGCGATCGTGGCGGTCGACACGACGACCGCCGCGTCCGCCGTTATCGCGTGCCTGATGGCCGGGACCAGGTAGGCAAGCGATTTCCCGGTTCCCGTCCCCGCCTGGACGGCGAGGTGCTCCGCGGTGTCGATGGCGTCGCGGACCGCTTCTGCCATCGCGACCTGCCCGGGCCGCTCGGCACCGCCGATGCCGGCGACCGCGGTCGCGAGCAGGGAACCGACCTCCGGCAGCCCGCCGCGCTCGTGCTCGCGGTCATGGCGGACGTCACCGGCGGTCACAGGTACGACGCTACCGTGGCGCGCAGCGGTGCTCTCGTAGAGTGGCTAGATAGCTGCCGCCGGTGTCGTGATGGTCGTGAGGTAAGCTCGCACTGACCGAATGGCACTCGGTTTGCTGACGGAACCAGCGGGACTGTCATGGAGGGCGTCGTGGCTGAGGCCTACATCGTCGGAGCGGTGCGTACCCCGATCGGCAGGCGGAACGGCGGCTTGGCCGGCGTGCACTCCGCCGACCTCGCCGCGCACGTGCTCGCCGAGCTCGTCAGGCGCACCGGCGTGGACCCCGCCGCGGTGGACGACGTGATCATGGGCTGCGTCTCCCAGGTCGGCCCGCAGACATTCGATATCGCCCGCACCGCATGGCTGTCCGCCGGGCTGCCGGAGAACGTGCCAGGTGTGACCATCGACCGGCAGTGCGGTTCGTCGCAGCAAGCCGTCCATTTCGCCGCGCAGGCGGTCCTGTCTGGCACGCAGGATCTGGTCGTGGCGGCCGGCGTGGAGAACATGAGCACGGTCAAGATGGGGTCGAGCGCGGCCCTCGGCCAGGGCATGCCGCTGCCGTGGGGCGACGGATGGTCCGAGCGCTACGGCAATCAGGAGATCTCACAGTTCCGCGGCGCGCAGCTGGTCTGCGAGAAGTGGGGCATCAAGCGGTCCGAGCTCGAGGAGTTCGCGCTCGAGAGCCACCGGCGTGCGCTCCAGGCGATCGACGAGGGCCGGTTCGAGCGGGAGATCACCCCCATCGCGGGCGTGAGCGTGGACGAGGGCCCGCGCCGCGACACCTCGCTGGAGAAGATGGCGGCCCTCGACCCGCTGCGGGAGGGCTGGGAGATCACGGCGGCGACCTCCTCGCAGATCTCGGACGGCGCGGCGGCGCTGCTCATCGCGTCAGACACGGCCGCCGCGCGGTACGGGCTCACCCCGCGCGCCCGGATCCACTCGCTCGCGGTGACCGGCTCCGACCCGGTCTTCATGCTGACCGGGCCGATCCCGGCGACCGAACGGGCCCTCGCCGCCGCGAACCTCGACATCTCGGACATCGACGTCTTCGAGGTCAACGAGGCGTTCGCCCCCGTGCTCATCGCGTGGTCGGCCGACACCGGTGCTTCGCTGGCCAAGACGAACCCCAACGGCGGTGCGATCGCGCTCGGCCATCCACTCGGCGCCACCGGGGCGATCCTGATGACCAAGCTGGTGCACGAGCTCGAGCGCACCGGCGGCCGGTACGGGCTCCAGACCATGTGCGAGGGCGGCGGCCAGGCCAACGCCACCATCGTCGAACGCGTCGCCTGACCGAGCGCGCCCGGCCATGGCTGACGCAGACGGCCCCGCCGTCCGCTGCGAGGTGGCTGCCGGGGTCGCCAGAATCACCCTGAACCGTCCCGGGTACCGCAACGCGCTCAGCGCCGAGGTGATCGGCGGGCTGCTCGCGGCGTTCGGCCGGGTAAGGGCCGACGACGAGGTGCGGGCCGTGGTCTTGACCGGCGCGGGTGAGAAGGTGTTTTGCGCCGGTGGTGACCTCGGTGACCTGGCCAAACTCGGCGAGGCAGGCCGCGGGGCGGGCGCTCGCGCCAGAGCGGGTGACGCCGGCGGTGCGGTGGATGCTGACGGCGGTGCGGATGCTGACGGCGCGGATGCTGACGGCGCGGATGCTGGCGGCGTGGGGCGCGCCGGCGGCGCTGGCGGCGTGGGTCGGGCCGGCGGCGTGGAGAGTGCCGGCGGCGCCGGACCGGCGGCGGAAAGCACCCCGCCGTTCCTGCTGTTCTCCGCGTTCCGCGACCTCGGCAAGCCGATCATCGCCCGGGTCGCGGGTCACGCCCTCGGCGGCGGGCTGGGGCTCGCGGTCTCGTGCGACCTCGCGATCGCGGCCGACGACGTCAAGCTCGGCACGCCGGAGATCAACGTCGGCCTCTGGCCAATGATGATCATGGCGGTCCTGAACCGGAACATCGGGCCCAAGCAGGCGTTCAAGCTTTACTACACCGGGCAGCCGGTCAGCGCCGCCGAGGCCGTCAGTATCGGCCTGCTGACCGAGGCCGTCCCACGCGCCGACCTGGACAAGCGCGTGGACGAACTCGCCGGCCTGATCGCGGGCAAGAGCCCAGCAGCGCTCAGGCTCGGCCGCGCGGCCTTCTTCGACATCGAGGGCAAGCCGCCGCGCGACCAGCTCAGCCAGCTACATGACCAACTCGCGGTACTCGCCGCCACCGACGATGCCCGCGAGGGGATCGCCGCGTTCATGGAAAAGCGCGCGCCGCGCTTCACCGGGAGCTGATCCACCGGGCTGGCCGCCAGGAGCCGCGCGCCCACGTAGGTCACCTCACCCACCGTTGGCCCGAGCCTGCTGCCGACGGGCCGGCCAGTCCTTCATCACCGCGCGGCCACCCCCGCGCCTGCCCTGAAGTGCCATTTGGGAACCCCCGCAATCACACATCATCACGCGACATGTCCGGGCGGCCAGGTCCGGCAACGGTCGCGCCGCGCCGATCCGTCAGCGCCGCGGATCGCGTGCGTCATGGCACCTGTGATCCGCGGCGCCGATGAGCCGGCGGTTCCGGGGGCCGGCGATGGTGCCGGGAGTTTCGGACACGCGGTGGCAGGGCGCCGGTCGGCGCGCAGCGCCCGCGTGCCGGAGCCCGGCCTGCCGGAGCCTGGCCTGCCGGCCGGGCCTGCGCGTCCGCGCCCGGGCCTGCCGGAGCCCGGCCTGCCGGCCGGGCCTGCGCGGGATGCGCTGCGTGCGGCACTAGCCGAGCGGGACTCGCTGCTTGCCCGCCTCGCCCGTCAAAACCGGTGACGCCTACGCTCACCGGTCAAAACCAGTGACGGACGCAAGCGGGTGACGCGCACGCTCGCCCGTCAAAACCGGTGACGCACGCAAGCCGGTGACGCCTCACTCGCCGGTCAAAGCCGGTGACACGCGACGATGCCCTGCGGCTCAGCTGTCGCTGGGGTTGGGGCCGTACCGGAGGTTAGGGCTGTGGCCGGGGTCCGCGGCGTCGGCGCCTGGGTGGGGCTCCTGCCCGGCAGCGGCGCCGCGGAGTTCGCCCGCCAGCCGCGCGAGCGCCTGGGCGCGGGCGTGCTCGGTCACCGTGAACGGCGCCCACCGGCGCCACACGCTGACGCGGCCGGATCCGGGCACCCCGACGGTCAGCCGGTGCGGCGGCTCTCCGGGTGCGGCGGCGACGACCTGGCCCGCCTCCTCGGCGCCGAGCAGCCTGGCCAGCGCCTGGCCGAGCTGATCCGGCCGCGCGGCGAGCAGGGCGGCGATGTCGAGTGCACGGGCGGGGGCGTCCATGAGCGCGTGCGGGCTGGTTCTGGCGACCGAGATGTGCGGGCTGATCTCGTGCAGGGCGCAGATCAGCAACCCGAGCTTGGCCGCGTCCCGCATGTCGACGACCAGGTCGTCGGTGACAGTCGCCGCGTCCTTGCCGTGTACGGCGAGGCTGAGGATATTCACGTCATGCTCGGCGAGTGCGGTGGCGAGCGCGGCCAGCCCGCCCGGGTTGTCGGGCAGATCGACCCGGAGCATGTACAGCGGCATACGCCAAAACCTCCCGGTAGCCGAGGGTGCAATCCCATGACCCAGACTGGGGGAGATTTGTTACTGAGACGCTTCTGGCCCGTCACGTAACCGTGACGCCGCGCAACATCCGAAACGGCGCTGCTTCGGCGGCACGGCCGCACCCGCCCGGCTCGCCCTCGACCGGCCGGCCGGCCGGCTGGCGAAGCCAGCTACCTGAAACTGCGGTGCACGTTGTCCCGCTTCGAAGCTCCTGGCTCGGCGGCGCCGATCCACGGGCCGTCGGTCGAGGGATCGACGATGCCTTCCTCGAGCCACGTGTACCGGCCCCCGAGCACCTTCTTCGCGACCCCCACGTCGAGTGCGTCCGTGTTGTCCCACAGCCCGGAAAACAGCGCACCTATCCGCACGCGCGCCTGCCGGCAGAACGCGTCCGCCAGTTCCCGTGAGGCGGCGGTGCGGTCGCCGCCGGTGGCCGGATCGGTGGCGTCCATCTGGGCCCGTACGCAGGCCGCGCTCATCGCGAACAGTTCGGCGCCGATGTCGACGATCCCCCCGAGGAAGCCCTGCTTGCGCTCGAGCCGGCCCTGCCAGCGTGACATCCCGTAGAAGGTGGCGCGGGCGAGCCGCCGTGACGTGCGCTCCACGAACCGCAGGTGCGCCGCCAGCGGCCCGAACTCACGGTAGGCGCCCGGCCGCTGGCCCTCACCGGTGACGAGCGTGGGCAGCCAGCGGGCGTAGAAGCCGCCCGCCTTTCTCGCGGCGCGGGCCTTGTGGCCGAGGCTGGCGCCCGGCTCGACGAGGTCACCCGCCACCGACAGGTGGGTGTCCACCGCCTCGCGCGCGATGAACAGGTGCATGATCTCCGTCGAACCCTCGAAGATCCGGTTGATCCGCAGGTCGCGGAGCATCTGCTCGGCGGGCACGCCGCGCTCGCCGCGGGCGGCCAGCGACGCCGCGGTTTCGTATCCGCGGCCGCCGCGGATCTGGACAAGCTCGTCCGCGATGAGCCACGCCATCTCCGACGCGTACAGCTTGGCCAGCGCGGCCTCGATCCGGATGTCGTTCCGCTTGTCGTCGGCCAGCTGGCTGGCGAGATCGACGATCGCCTCGAGCGCGTAGCTCGTCGCCGCGATGAACGAGATCTTCTTCGCGATCGCCTCGTGCTCGCCGATGGGCCGGCCCCACTGGACGCGTTCCGCTGACCACTCTCTGGCGATCTTGATGGACCACTTGCCCGCCGCCGCGCACAGCGCGGGCAGCGACAGACGGCCGGTGTTGAGAGTGGTCAGGGCGATCTTCAGGCCCTGGCCCTCCTTGCCGATGAGGTTGGCCACGGGCACCCGGACCTGGTGGAAGCGGGTCAGGCCGTTTTCGAGCCCGCGCAGCCCCATGAACGCGTTCCTGTTCTCCACGGTGACGCCCTCGGCGTCGCCCTCGACGACGAACGCGGTGATGCCGCCCCGGTGGCCGTCACCCGGCGGCACCTGCGCCATCACGACGAGCAGGTCGCCGACCACGCCGTTGGTCGTCCAGAGTTTGACCCCGTCGAGTACGTATTCGGAGCCGTCTTCCGACGGGACCGCCGTGGTGTGCAGCCGCGCCGGGTCGGAACCCACGTCGGGTTCGGTGAGCAGGAACGCGCTGATCTCACCGCGCGCGCATCGCGGCAGGAAACGCTGCTTCTGCTCCTCGGTGCCGAACAGCGCGAGGGGTTGTGGCACGCCGATCGACTGGTGCGCGGAGAGCAGGGCGCCGAGTGCGGAACACGCGGATCCGGCGATCATGAGCGCCCGGTTGTAGTAGAGCTGCGAGAGCCCGAGGCCGCCGTACTTGACCGGGATCTTCATGCCGAACGCGCCGAGCTCGGCCAGGCCCTTGACCACCTCGGGCGGAATCTCGGCATCACGTTCGATCTGCGCCGCGTCCACCCGGGTCTGGCAGAAGTCGAGCAGCCTGGCGCAGAACTCCTCGCCGGTGCTCGTCGCGGCGGCGGCCGGCCGCGGATGCGGGTGGATGAGCCCGAGCTGAAAATCGCCGAGGAACAGCTGCTTGCCGAAACTCGGCCTGGACCACTCGGTCTCGCGGGCGGCCTCGGCGACCTCGCGCGCCTGGCGTTCGTCGACGGGTTGCACGGCAGCCATGACCGCCCCCAATCCTCTTGATATGTCTGTACCAGCTAAGTTACTACTCGGTCCTACCCGCTGGTAGAGCACACGAACGTAACCGGCGTGACATATCGATCCATAACGGCTGCCGCGGATGCGGCATCGATGGCCCCGGGGGGACTCTGCCAGCCCGGGGGACGACCCCCGGACCCCCGGATTGGGGGTCGCCCCGTTCGAAGGAATCAGAGCAGCACAGATATCG
This sequence comes from Streptosporangiaceae bacterium, assembly GCA_035260365.1. Taxonomy (GTDB): domain Bacteria; phylum Actinomycetota; class Actinomycetes; order Streptosporangiales; family Streptosporangiaceae; genus DATFVJ01. The sequence goes on along the minus strand of DATFVJ010000373.1, from coordinate 3,308 downwards.
GCTGCGGCGAGGTGGCACGGTGCTGCGACCGCGGGCCCGGCCCGCTCGCGGCAGGCACGCACGGCGTCAGGACGTCAGGCCGGCCAGAACTCCCGCGGCGTGCGCGGTCTGGCGCATGAGCAGCATCGTCGTCACCGGCCCGACGCCACCGGGAACCGGCGTGATCGCCGCGGCGATGCCCGTGACGGCCTGGGTATCGACGTCACCGACCAGGCTCCCGTCAGCGCTTGCGCTGATGCCGACGTCGATCACCACGGCACCCGGGCGTACGTGCCCGGCACCGATCAGTGCGGGTTTGCCGGCGGCGGCGACGAGCACGTCACCCTCACGGCACACCGATGCCAGGTCCTCGGTGCGGGAGTGGCAGATCGTCAGCGTCGCGTTCCTGGCCAGGAGCAGCAGCGCCACCGGCTTGCCGACCACGGTGGAGCGGCCGACGACGACGGCCCTGCGGCCCTCCAGGGCCGTACCGGCCTGGGCGAGGATCTCGACCACGGCCGCCGCGGTCGCGGGCGGGTACGCGTCAGGCAGCCCGGCGGCGAGCATGCCGAGCGACTGCGGGTTCGCGCCGTCGACGTCCTTGGCCGGCGGGATCTGCTGCGCGACGCGTTCGATCCGCACCCCGGCGGGCAGTGGCGTCTGGCAGACGATCCCGTGTACCTGGTCATCCTCGGCCAGGCTGGCGAGCAGGCTCGTGATCGTCTGTTCGCGCGCGTCCGGCGCAAGCTCGTGCACCGCGCAGCCGACGCCGAGCCGCGCGGCGGCGCGGTTGATGGAGCGCACGTACCAGGCGGCGCCGTCGTCGGCCGTCGCGATGACCACCGCGAGCCGCGGCGTGACTCCCGCGGCGGCGAGCGCGGCGACCTGCGCGCGCACCTGCTCGCCGACCGCGGCCGCGATCGCTTTGCCGTCGATGAGCTGCGTCATCCGGCGATCTCCCGCCTGACCTGGGCCGCGAGCTCCCGCGCGCCGGCCGCCTCGGCCAGGTGCGCGCCGAGCTGCCCGGCCAGCGCCGCCTTGGTGTCCGGATCCTTGAGCGTGGCCAGGTTGATCTCGACGTTGATCGCCGCGCCCTCGATCGCCGCGGCGGCGGAGGCGGCGGCGACTCCGACATCAGACAGCACAGTGGGGTTGGACTGGCCGGGCAGCTGCGCGGCCAGCCGCGCGACGTCGGCGCCGGCGGCCGCGATGCGCAGCGGCACCGAAGCGGCAACCGCCGTCGCGGCCTGGATCCGGCTGTCGCGCCGCGCGCTCTGCTCGGCGGTTTCCCTGGGCAGCCGGTAGGTGGCCACCAGCTCGGTGAACGCCGCAGCGTCGTCGCCCATCAGCCCGAGCGCGTCCGTGCGCAGCTTCGCCGCCCGGTCGCGGACGGCGGTCACGTGCTGCTCGTAGCCGGCGAACCTTGGCTTGCCGATCGTCAGGTTACAGACCATCTCGACCAGGGCGGCGCCGACCGCGGCGGTCAAGGCCGCGGCAGCGCCCCCACCGGGCGCGGGCGCGGGCGAGCCGAGTTCCGCCAGCCACTCGCCGATCGCCGTGGCAGCGACGTCAGGCGCGCCGCCCGGCGCGCCTGACGCAAGGTCATCGTGGGTCACAGGTCGCACTCCCTGGCTGGAATCCGCCGCGTCGCAGGCCAGGCTACCGGGGACCGCGGCCGTGCCGCCGCGCGGTCACGACGCGTTGGGGAGCCAGACCCGGACGACGGTGCCGCGGCCGGGCACCGATTCGAGCATCGCCTGGCCGCCGTGTGCCCTGGCGATCGCCTGCACGATCGACAGCCCGAGGCCGGCGCCGCCCGGCCCGGCCGGCTGCTGGCCGCCGTTCTGCCCGCCGCGCAGGCCGCGGTGGAACCGGTCGAAGGCCGCGGCCGCGTCTTCCGCGGACATGCCAGACCCCGCGTCGGCGACCTCGATCACCGCGCCGTGGCCGGCTCTCGCCAGCCGCACCGCCACCGGCGTCGCCGGATCCGTGTGCTCACGCGCGTTGGCGAGCAGGTTCGCGAGCACCTGCCGAATGCGAGGCTCGTCCGCCACCGCGATGAGCCGGTCCGGGGTCTCGACCTTGATCGGCCTGCCCGGCTCGACCGCCGCCGCGTCCGCCGCGGCGTCCTTGACCACCGCGGCGAGGTCGCATTCCGTCAGGTCGAGTGAGGACGTGCGGTCGAGCCGGGCCAGCTCGAGCAGTTCCGCGACGAGCTTGCTCATCCGGCCCGCCTCCTCCTCGATGCGGCGCATCGCGTTCGGCAGCTCGTCCGGCCCCAACGCGCCCTGCCGGTAAAGCTCGGCGTAGCCGCGGATGGTGGTGAGCGGGGTGCGGAGCTCGTGTGAGGCGTCGGCGGCGAACGTGCGTATCTTCTGCTCGGAGTGCCAGCGGGCGGCGAACGCGTGCTGTATCCGGTCCAGCATCGTGTTGATGGCCCCGGCCAGCCGCCCGGTTTCCGTGCCGGCCTCGGCATCGGGCATCCGCGCGGTGAGGTCCCCGCTCTCGGTGATGCGGTCGGCCGCGGTGGCCATCCGTCCGAGCGGCGCGAGGCCGCGGCCGATCAGCCACCGGCCGCCGAGGCCGAGCAGCACGATCAGGGCGCCGCCGGTGATCAGCTCGGCGAGAATGACGCCGCGCAGCGGGTCGCCCGAGTCAGCCAGCGGCCGCGCCACCACGAGCAGCAGAACCCCGTTGCCAGGCGGCCGCACGCCGGCGTCGCTCACCTTCGTGCGGTTGACCACCCTGGCCCACGCCCGGAGCTTGGTGCCGTCCGGCAGCGTGATCGCGAACGGCGGGCGGCGGGCGAGGGCGAGGAACGAGACGACGCCCATCTGCCCGAGGGCCGTCTGCAGCTCGTCCGACAGGTGGCCGCTGGTGACCGGGGAGACGCCGCCGGTCCGCGGCGCGTAGACCGCGGCGAGAAAGTCCCCAGGCGCGGCCGCCAGCGCGGCCGGGGTGCGCAGCGCGGTGATCCGCAGCTGCGTGTTGAACTGCGCGGTGAGCCGTGTCCCGAGCACGGCCGCGCTGACGGCACCCATGATCACCAGGAACACGGCCGTGATGGCGATCAGGCCGATGAGCAGGCGGGCGCGCAGTGACAGCCGTCCGGGCGCCGGCGGTGTGGGTTCCTGGGCCGCCCCGCTCATCCCCCGTCCAGGCCGCGGGCCGCCGCGCTGCGTGCCGACGAGTGCGCCGGTGAGCGCGCCGCGCCGTGCGGCGGTGGGCTGGCCGTGGGCGGCGCGGCAGGCGCCGGGCGCAGAGCGTAGCCGACTCCCCGCTGAGTGTGGATCAGCGGCGCGCCGAGGGGATCGAGCTTGCGCCGCAGA
>DATFVJ010000372.1:0-9948 GCA_035260365.1 Streptosporangiaceae bacterium | reverse complement strand
GCGGCTGTACCGTGACGCGCCGCTGATGGCCATCGGGGAAGGCACGAACGACATCCTGCGCACCGTGATCGCCCGTGCTCTCGCCAGCGGCCGCGGCAAGATCGGCTAACCCGGGGAGTCCGGGGAGTCCGGGGAGTCCGGAGAGTCCGCGTCCGCCCCCCGGCGCCCAGCATTATCCCGAACGGCTGCCGCGGATGCGCCGCGTGCGGCGCAGCGGGGGGTTCCGGGGGTCGTCCCCCCGGGATCGGCACTGCCCGAACGGCTGCCGCGGATGCGCCGCGTGCGGCGCAGCGGGGGTTCCGGGGGGTCGTCCCCCCGGATCGGCACTGCCCGAACGGCTGCCGCGGATGCGCCGCGTGCGGCGCAGCGCGGTCCGTGCGCGCGTCACGGCTGTGAACGCGTCAGGCCGCGCCGCCGTTCGGGATCCTTGGAGTGCCGCGCCCGGCCGGGAGGCTGCGCCTGGCCCGGAGGCTGGGCCGTCCGGGAGGCCGGGCTGTTGCCCGCGGCCGCACTGGTCATTCCGCTGCGGCGGTTCGCGCCGCCTGGGGCGCGGCACCCATCCCGGCGAGCAGCGCGCGAACCGGGCCGAGTTTCTCGTACAGCAGCAGGACCGGGTTCTCCGGAGCGGCCAGCGCGAGCGCCGCGCCGAGCGCGCCGGCAAGGCCGTCCGCGGCCCGGGCCCGGATGCCTGGCCGCGCGCTCCGCAGCGCAGCCGTGATCAGCGCGGTCATCTCGCCCGGGTCACGGCCGCGCTTGTCGTGGTCCTCGTAGACGACGACGCGGCCGAACGCCTCGGCGATGGCGGCGGCGGTCGCGGCCACGAGATCGTCGGTGCGGTCGCCGGGCAGGGTGATCGCGGCCACGGCGCCAGCCGCGCGCGCGGCTCCCCAGACGTCGCGGACCAGGCGTCCCATGGCCGCGGCCGCCGCCGGGTTGTGTGCGTAGTCCACGATGAGCGGGTTGCGCCCGAGCGTGTACACGTTGCCCCGGCCGGGGTTGTGCTCGGTGGGCAGGAACGTGGCCAGGCCGCGCCGCACGTCCTTGACGGTTACGCCGAGGGCGCGGCACGCTGCCGCGGCGGCCAGCGCGTTGGCCACCACGTGCGCCGCGAGCCCGCCGAACGTGCAGGGGATCTCGGCCGCCGTGAGCAGCGCCGTCTGGCTGCGGCCGGTGGCCTCGACCAGGGTGCCGCCGCGCAGTTCGTAGCTGATGCCGCCCGCGGCGCGGTGCTGCCCCGACACCGGGTTGCCTGGTTGGAGCGTGAAGTAACGGACGGTGCGGCATGTGGGGCCGCGGTCGCGCACGGCGGCGCGGTTCGCCAGGCCGGCCACGAGCGCGTCGTCGGCGTTGAGCACGAGGCTGCCGCCCGGGCGGATCTCCTCGGCGACGAACGCCTTGATGTCGGCGAGGTCGTCAAGCGTGTCGATCCCGTCGGCGCCGAAGTGGTCGGCGGTGATGTTGGTGAGCACGGCGACGTCGGCGTGGTCGTAGCCAAGGCCGTAACGCACGATGCCGCCCCTGGCCGTTTCGAGCACGGCCGCTTCCGCGGCTTGGTCGGCGAGCACCATCGCGGCCGATCGCGGTCCGGACGCGTCGGCCTCGTAGACGAGCCGCCCGTCGTGGTAGACGCCGTCGGTGGTGGACATGCCGACGTGCAGGCCCGCCTGCCGCAGGATGTGGCCGATCATGCGCACCGTGGTGGTCTTGCCGTTGGTGCCGGTCACGCTCACGATCGGGATTCTGCGCGGCGCGCCCGGTGGGTACATCCGGTCGATGACCGCACCCGCGACGTCTCGCGGCGCTCCCCTCGGCCGGCGCCAGGTGCATGCGCAGTCCTGGCGACGCGTTGATCTCGATCACGGCGCCGGTACCCACCGGTGCCGCGATGTCGCCGAGCCTGATGTCGACGCCGCACACGTCGAGACCGACCGCGGCCGCGGCGCGCCGGCACATCTCGGCGACCTCGGGATGCACCTGGCCGGTCACGTCGCGGCTCGTGCCCCCGGTCGAGAGGTTGGCGTTGCGCCGAAGCCAGACGATCTCGCCGGGGCCAGGCACCGAGCCCGCCGTGTGGCCCTGCTCGGTGAGGTAGCTGACCGCCATGTCGTCGATCGCGAGCCGGGTGAGCGGCCTGGCGTGCCCCTCCCCGCGCCTCGGGTCGGCGTTGAGGCGGTCGGCGAGTGCGCGGATGTCGTGTCCGCCGTCGCCGGTCACGTACGCGGGCCACAGCTGCGCGGCGGCCACCGCCTGGCCGTCCACGATGAGCACACGGAAATCGCCGCCGGGGACGTAGGACTCCACGATCACCTCGGGCTGCTCGGTGGCCGCCTGGCGGTAGGCCAGCCGCGCTCCGGCGCAGGTGGTCACCTGCACCGACACATGCTCACCGTGGTTGCCGTAACGCGGCTTGACGACCACGGGCGAGCCGATCGCCGCCAGCGCCTGCGCGGCCTCGGCGGCGGAGGTGACCACGGTACCGTCGGGCACGGGCACGCCCACCTCGGCGAGCAGCCGTTTGGTCAGCGCCTTGTCCGACGCGATGTCCACACCCACCGCCGAGGTCTGTTCGGTCATCGCCGCCCAGACGAGGCGCCGGTGACAGCCGTGGCCGAGTCGCAGCAGGCTCTGCCCGCCGATCCTGGTGACCGGGATCCCGCGCCGCCGCGCGGCGTCGGCCAGCGCGGCGGTACTGACGCCGAGCCGCTCGTCCTCCGCCGCCGCACGGATCGACTGGAGCGCCGTGATCGTGCCTGCCGGGCACCGGGTCAGGGTCTGCATGACCACGTGCATGGCGAGCCGGAGCGGGTCGGCGGGCACCCGTGACCCGGCCGGCTCGTCGCGCGGGCACTCGACGATCACGTCGTAGTGGCCGTCGGTGCCCGCCCACACGGTGCGGCCGAAGTTGACCGTCCGCGCGGCGAGGTGCGAAAGCTCCAGCGTGACGTGTTCTGTCACGTGGCCGAAGTACGTGCCGCGGCGCAGCGCGGCCAGGAAGCCGCCGGGTCGCCGGGCCGCGCAGTGGTGGCCGGCGAGCCCGGGCAGCAGCCCGGTGAGCCGGGTAACGAAACCGGGATACCTGGTCGTCTCGTGGCCGGTAAGTTCGTCGAGCTCGAGCCGGGCGACGACGACGGGCCTGGATAGGTAGAGGTTCGGGCCGTTGAGGCGCCGCAAGCTGGTCAGCCGCACGTCTGGTGCCCTTCACGCGCGGCCGGTGTGCCCGGCGGCCGCATCTTTGCTCACCTTGCGTGAGTTACCCCGTACATGTAGCTCCAAATCCGTTACGTTCTGTCACTACCGGGGCGGGCGCGCCGGCCCGGCCGGCTCATCAGCGCCGCGGATCACAGGTGCCCTGGCACCTGCGACCCGCGGCGCTGTCCAGCATCGGCGAATTGCGTGAGCGACAGGGTGTTGCCGTCCGGGTCGGTGAACCAGGCGACCAGGTCACCGCCCGGCGTAGCCCAGACGCCGTCCGCGTCCTGGCCCATGCCGTCGTAACGGGTGAATTGCACGCCCCTGGCGGCCAGGTCCCTGACGAGAGGCCTGATCTCGGGAACGGCCCAGCCCGCGATGGTGAACGGCTGGGGCCGCAGTTCGCCGACCTTCGTGATCCGCAACATCGTGTCGCCGGCCCGCAGGAGGCAGGCGAACGGCGTGACCTCGTCCACCGTCAGGCCCAGGGTTTCCTCGTAGAACCGCCGCGAGCGGGCCAGGTCGGCAGCGGGAACGAAAACAATGATGGATGCCGAGCCGAGCATCTCGCCCCCACAGATCGGTTATGCCAGGACCAGGAACCGGAGCCGATGGTACTCCTGGCCATTTTCGTGCGTGTGTGTCACCGAAAGTCGAGAGCCTTGTGGATAACTCAATTCGCACGAAACATGCTTGTGGATATCAGTGCACCGTTCCGTGGGGTCGCTAGAATGTTCGTATTGCCACCATCTAGCTGCCACGGGAGGTGAAATCGGTGCCCGCCACTGCTCGCGTTCCCATGGCCCCGCCAGCGCCTGTTCCCGTTCCTGCGAACGTGCCTGCGCGTGTGCCGGGGCTGGGGCCGGCGGCCCGGGCCGATCCGCCCGGCTGCGGCGGCACTGGTGTGGCGTGGCCGCGTGGCGGGCGGGACGAGGAAGCCTGGCAGCGGGCGGTGCTGGCCGAAGAGGATGCGGCGCTCGGTATCGGTGAGCCGCCATCCCTTGCGGAGTTGTGGGGCTGTGCACCTGATCCGTGGGCCGATCCGCCCGGTGACGCGGAAGCCGGTGTTCCTGCGCACATTTGGGTCAGCGCGGCTGAGGCGTAGAAGGCGGTGGCGGCGCCGGAGGTGTTCGCGGCCGGGATGCTGCGGGGGATGGGCGCCGGGGTGGGTGGGGGGTTTTGTGATGGCGGTGTGCTTGATGGGCTTGAGCCGGGTGCGGTGCTGGCTGGGTTTGCCGCGGATGCCTGGGCCGGTGGGCTGGGCAACCTGTCCGACGATCAGCTGATCGGGGTGCTCCGGGCGTGGCGGCGGCTGTCGTCGTGGACCGCTGCGGCTGAGCTGGCCACGGTGGCCGAGCTGGTGACCCGCCGTGAACGCGGCGCCACCGGCGCCACCGGCGCCACCGGCGCCACCGGTGCGGCCGGCCCGGGCCGCGCGGGCGGCGGCGCCTGGCAGCCCGTGGATTGTGTGCCGGATGAGCTTGCGTGTGCGCTGACGCTGACCCGGCGCAGCGCCGAGAACCTGGCTGACCGGGCGGCGCAACTGACGGCGCTGCCGGCGACCGCGGCGGCGCTGCGGCAGGGCCGGATCGACATGCCCAGGGCGCTGACGGTCATCGACGGCGTGGCCGGGCTGGCGCCAGGCCTGGCCCGCGCGGTGGAGGACACGGTTCTGCCCGCGGCGCCGGGGCAGACCACCGGGGAACTGCGCGCCGCGGTCCGCCGCGCGGTGCTGGCGGCCGATCCGGCCGCGACCCGGGCGCGGCGCGAAGAGGCGGAGAAGGACGCCCGGGTCGAACTGTGGGACGAACCGCGCGGCACCAAGGCGCTGGCTGGGCGGGACCTGCCACCCGCCGACGTGCTCGCCGCTGACAAACGGATCTCCGCGATTGCCCGCGAACTGAAAGCCCGTGGCGCCGACGCCGGCCTCGATCTGCTGCGCGCTCGGGTGTACCTGGCCCTGCTGGCCGGCCAGCCGCTCGACCAACTGCTGCCTGCCACCGCGGCCCCCGCTGCCGCCGGCCAGGCACAAGTATCCCCCACTGCCAGCGCCACAGACACCGGCCCAGCCAGTGGCACCCGCCGCGATGACGGCGCCGGTGACAGCGGCTCGAAGGGGGCGGGGCCGCCGCTGCCGGCCGGTCTGCGCCGGGTCCCGGCGCCGGTACCCGAGATCGTCCCGCTGGGGACGGCCGGGCCCGGCTGGAGTGATTATCTGGGGCGGCTGACCGGCTCGGTCAACCTGACCGTGCCGCTGGCCACCCTGCTGAACCTGGCGGGCGAACCTGGCGAGGTCGCCGGGTTCGGTCCGGTCGACGCCGGCACCACCCGGCTGCTCGCCCGCGCCGCCGCCAGCCATCCCACTACCCGATGGTGCCTGACCGTGACCGACGAAACCGGGCGGGTGATCGGGCACGGCTGCGGCCGCCGGGACCGCGCGAGTCCCGGCCCGCCAGAGCCCGCGCCCCACGATCGGGAACGCGGCCCCGCCTCCGGCGGCCGCAACCTCGTGATCAAGCTCGACCGGCTGGCGTTCCCCGAGTGCGAGCACAAGCGGCAGACCAGTAGCTATCAACTCACGCCGCGGCTGCGGCACCTGATCGAAATCCGCGACCGGACCTGCTCCTTCCCGGGCTGCCGGCGCCCCGCCGTGCGATGCGACAAAGACCACACCGTGCCTTATGGCAGCGGCGGCAGAACGTGCGAATGCAATGAGTGATGCCGTTATTGGGTGCCTGCTCAGCGGCCATATGCGTGCCTCCTTGCGTGGGTGGTGACGGGCTGATTGCCCGATCGGATGCGCGGACAGGGCGAGCTGGCCGCGCATCCTCGGGGCAATCAGGACTCCCGCTCACCGGCCTCGCTGGCCAGGAACGCGACGACGATGCGCTCCGCGTCTTGGACCGGGTCGAGATGCTGCGGCACGATCGGCACCGTCGCGATGGGCACCTGCCCATCGGGTGAGCCGCCGTAGATGGCCACGTGATCGGTGCCGTCGTCGTAGCGGGCATGCCGCCAGCCCTGCGGCCCCTGCCAGAAGAACGACGTGCCGAAATCGTCGCTGACGGTCTCGTGTTCGCTCATGGTGAGCCGTCCGTGTCAGGCCAAATGCCGTGCAGCAGCCGGACCGCGGCGTCGTAATTCGCCTTCGCCGTTTCGATCAACATCGCCGCGTTCTCGGGCCTGATCCGCCCGGACGCCTCACCGTCGCGGATATACCTGATGACGCGATCACGGATCCGGGCCTGCTGCTGCTCCAGCCGGGTGAACCGGTGCGAAGCCGAATCCCGCTCGCCGCTCCACTGCACGTTCACCGCTGCTGCCCTTCATCCACGCGCCACGCGAGCGGCGCCGGAAGCGGAATCAGCGAGATATCGGCACGGCCGACGACTTGGCGCACCCACGTGCACACCTGCGGCCAGTTGCCGTAGTGGCCGATCTGGTCGAGCACCGCGGCTTGTACGTCGTCTGCCAGCTCAACGGTTGCGAGCAGCCAACGGGCGTCGTCGGGGTCGGATCGGTCGAGGATTAACAGGCGCCAGGGCGCGCGGGGGATGGGACGATCGTGCATGGGTTCGCCTCCAGTTAGGCGGATCAAGGGCCGGGTAGCGGGTGTCTTCAGCACCCGTCCGGCCCGCTTCTACGGGGTTTCGGTGGTCGTGATGATCAGTTCGCGCGCCTCCTCTCCGGTGCTCTGGAGCCACCAGGCCGCGAACAGGCCGCGATGGCACCGATTGACGTCGGCTTCATGGCACAGGAGGACGAGCTTCTCTGCGTCGTGCTCGTGGGCGATCCGCCCTAGCGTGCGTGCGATCTTGGCGGCGCCGAACCGTTCCAGCCTCTCCACGTACAGGCGGCCGAACACGTCGGCGTCTGGCTCGCGGAACAGGCTCGGCGACGGCGTGAGCAGCCAGCACCGCGGCCACTGCTCGGCGTCGGGATGCCAGCGGGGCAGGCCGAGGCTGGTGACCACGGCCTGCCCCATTTCGGGCCGGTAGGCCCGATAACTGCTCGTGTAGAGCTGCGTCATCGCACTGGCGGATTACTTCGCCGCCTGCGCCAGCAACGCACGCGCGCACTGCTGCGCGGCCTTTTCGGACTGGTGCCCCCAGGCGGTGTGCTCGCATTTCGTGACCTTGCCATTGGGCATTTTCACCCACGGGTAATACATCGTCACCTGCTTCGCGCCGAGGCTGACGGTCGGCTCCTTCGGCTTCGGGGCCGCCTTCGCCTTTGGCTGGGCCTTTGGCGTCCCGTTTGCCTGCGGCTGCGCCTTTGCGCCTGCGCTTTTCGCTGCACCAATCGGCGTCGGTGGGGTGGTGGTTTCGCTCACAGTGAGCGCCTCCTTTGGGTGGGTGGTGGTGAATTGGTACAAGATCATCATATTGGAAATTGCGCCGCCAGAAAAGGGTATTCGTCACCATTCTGAATGCGCGGCAGACAATTAGCGTGGCATTCCTGCGCCATTCCATGTACGTACGTACATGAGAACGCCCCGCCGGTCACGAGGACTGGCGGGGCGTTCGATGTCTCGCGGAGGTCGCGGCTGGTCGAGTGGCCTGCGCACGAACAAGGCCCCGCGCCTATCCTGGAGTTGCTGAGACTGCAGGATGAGGTGGGGCCTGTGCCCGAGATTAACACGGTCGGCGACCGGGTGAGAGACGTCCGCAAGCGCCGCGGGCTGAGCCAGAAGGAACTCGCGGCGAGAAGCGGGGTGTCCGCGTCCCTGGTCAAGAAGCTTGAGCAAGGCGACTACGGCGACGTGCGGCTGGAGACGCTGCACAAGCTCGCCATCGTGCTCCGGGTGCCCACGTCGGCGCTCGCCGCCGGCCCGGACGCGGCCAGGCCGGAACAGGCGGACGTCGAGGAATGGGCGCCCGTGCGCCGCGCACTCGAAGGTTTCACGGGCGGCGAACCGGCCGAAGAACCCACCCTCGAAGGGCTGAAGCAGGCTGTTGCCCTCGCCGTCGCGGCGGTGCTGGACAGCCGCTACGGCGAGCTGCAGGTGATACTTCCAGCGCTTCTGCGGGACGCGGACACCCTTGTTGCGGTCTCGGTCAACGGCACCGAAGCCGAGGCGCGGCGGTTGCGGTCACAGATCCGGCAGCTCACGGCCTACATGATGGGCCAGACGTGGCAGTTCACCGCAGCCAGCGACGCGATCGAGCTGGCCATCGACGACGCCAGCGACGAACTCACCGCGATGGCTGCGGTGGACTGGAAATGTTGGGCGATGATCCGGCAGGGGCGGCTCGCCGAGACCAGGGCTCTGGCGGCGCAGTGGGCCGATGACGCCGAGCCGCGTGTGTCCAAGGCCGCACCGGAAGAACTGGTCGCGTGGGGCCGGTTCCTGATCCTGGTATCGACGGCTGCGGTGCGGGACAACCGGCCTGGTGAGGCGAGGGACGCGCTGAAGCTGGCGCGGATGGCGGCCGTCGGCGTCAATAGGGAGATCGTGCCCGCGTTCAACCCCTGGCAGGTCTTCGGCCCGGTGACGGTCGCGATGGTCCAGGCGGAGAACGCCATGGTCCAGGACAGGCCAGACGTCACCCTCCGGGTTGGCGCCCAGGTCGAGGGCAGGGGCTTCCCTGTGCCGCGCAACTGGAACCGGCACCGGCTCGACGTCGCCCGCGCCCATGTGTCGCTGCGCGAGTACGGGGAGGCTGTCGACGTGCTCCAGGAGATCCGCGCAGCGGCGCCGGAGTGGCTTGTGCAGCAGCGGTATGCCCGCGACATCCTGGCCTCGGTTATCGAGCACAGGCGCACCCTGACGCCCGAGATGCGAGAACTGGCCGACTTCGTTCGCCTGCCCATGTGACGCTGGCTGACCCTTCGGGCGGCAGAGCCGGCAGAATGCCATTGTCCCCCGCCGAATCGGGCGCGCAAAGTGGTTGCCGTTGGCGTACGGGCGCCGCGCTGGCACACGCGGCCATGATCAGGGGTGGCAGCCAGGCATGGCGGATGCACGGGACCTCGCGGCAGGAGCGGCCGAGCTGGAGAAGCTCGCCGCCGAACTCGACGGCCAGACGTACGCGGTCGCGCTTCTTACCGGTGACGGGAAACGGCCGCGGCTGCACATCAGCAACCGGCGGGCCGAGCAGCTCGCCGAGTACGTCTACAGCGACGGCGAAAGCTTCTGGTGGGGCTGGGCCGCGAGGATTGCCCCGGTCGCCGACCTGACCGGCGCCGCAGCCGCGATTGACCGCGTGCTCCGCACCCTGACCGGCAACCGGTGACCGATCCGCGGTCGGTAACCGCGCTCACCGGGGTATCTGCGGGCGCGCTGCGTGAGTTCGCTGAGATCGTGCTCGAGGTACGCGACGGGTTCCGCGACAACGGCAAGCTGTTCACCGAACGCGCGGGCGAGCTGGCCGCCGACCCCATCCGGGCCGCACTATGCCGCGGGCAGGCCATCGCCTACCAGGAAGCCGCCGAGCACATCGGCGAAGCGGTGGCCATCGCGTCCGGCCAGTGGCGCACTCGGCCCGGATAGATGCCGCGCGGCCCGGTGTTTCCCCCGAATGCTCTCCGCCGGGCCGCGCGGTCACCACTCGGCGAGGCCCTCAGATCGCCTGTGACAGTACAAGGGTCCTGAGACACATGGGACAAGCCCGTAGCTCGTGCCAGGCAGGCCAGCGCTGCGGGCAGCCTGCATCCAGCAGGGGCCAGAGGTGCGCCAGCGGCCAGGCTCAGACCGGCGCGAGCCGGTAGGCGCCGGGCTGCCCGGCGACCGGAACCCACTGGAAGCCCGGCGGGGTG
>DATFVJ010000371.1:0-8189 GCA_035260365.1 Streptosporangiaceae bacterium | reverse complement strand
GCGGCCCGCCACTGGTCCGCGGTGGCGAAGTTGCGCTCGGCCGTCTCGTACCAGCATTTCGGGCCGGGGGGGTTGACGATGCCGGCGATATGGCCGCCGCTGGTCAGCACGTACCGGACGGTGCCGCCGAGCAGGTGCGTGGCCTTGTACGACGCCGGCCAGGGCACGATGTGGTCGTTGATGGCGCCCACGATGTAGGTGTCGGTCTTGATCGACGACAGCGACAGCCGCTGCCCCGCCAGCTCGAGCTCACCGGTGGCGAGCTCGTTGTTGATGTACAGGGAGCGCAGGTAGAACGAGTGCATCGCGGCGGGCAGCCGGGTGCTGTCGCCGTTCCACGCCAGGATGTCGAACGGCGGCGGGCGCTGGCCCATCAGCCAGTTCGACACCACGTAGCCGAAGATGAGGTCGTTGGCGCGCAGCATGTCGAAGGTCGCGGCCATCTTGCCGCCGTCGAGGAAGCCGGTGGCCGCCATCTGGCGTTCGAGCCGGGACACCGTGAGCTCGTCGGTGAAGACCCCGAGGACGCCGGGTTCGCTGTAGTCGAGCAGCGTGTTGAGCAGCGTGACCGAGCCGATCCGGTCGTCGCCCTGCGCCGTGAGGTAGGCGGCGAGCATCGCGGTCAGGGCGCCGCCGAGGCACAGCCCGACAATGTCGATCTTGCTGGCGCCGGTGATGTCGGTGACCACGTCGAGCGCGGCCCGCGGGCCGTTGATCAGGTAGTCGTCGAGCGTCACGCCGCGCATGCCCGCGTCGGGGTTGCGGTAGGAGATCGCGAACACCGTGCGGCCGTGCTGGATGGTCCACTCGAAGAAGCTGCGGCCCGGGGCCAGGTCCATGATGTAGTACTTGTTGATCCATGGCGGGCTGGCCAGGATCGGGGTGGCGTGGACCTGGCCGGTCTGCGGCGCGTACTGGATCAGCTCGATCAGGTCGTTGCGGAAGACGACCTTGCCCTCGGTGGCCGCGAGATTCACGCCGAGCTGAAACGGCCGGGTGTCGGCCTGCCGCGGCCGCCCGTTGTTGTGCACCAGGTCATCGGCGAAGTTCCCGGCCCCGCGGACCAGGCTGAACCCGCCGGTCTCGAATGCCCGTTTGACCGCGGCGGGATTGCTGAGCAGGAAGTTCGTCGGGGCGACGGCGTCGAACAGCAGGCCGGCCGCGAGTTCGGCCTTCGCGTCGGTCACCGGGTCGCCGCGCCCGGCGGCGCGCAGATCGTCCGACAGCCGAAGCGCGGCGAGGTAGGCCTGCCGGAGCGCGAAGTACGCGGGATTGTCCTCCCAGGACGGGTCGGCGAAGCGCTTGTCCTGGCCCGGTGGGATCGGCGGCGTCACGTCCGACCCGAAACACACGCGCAGCGCGGCAGGCCAGATCATCGCCATGCCCGTGCCGAACCGCAGCGCCGCGCCGGCCACGTCGGCCGGGCGGCCGGCCGCCCGGGCCAGAACGGCGAGCATGGACTGGCCGAAGCTCGCCATATCGAGCCGGCCGACCAGGTCGCCCTCCGGCCCGAGTGCGGCCGCGGCCTCTTCAGCCGACCGCCATGCCGCCTCGCGCCCGCTCATCTGGCATCATCCATGCCTGCACCGTCCTCTCCGGGTCCGGGGGGTCGTCCCCCCGGAGACTGGTAAACCCGCCCGGCGGCTCGTCCGCCTACAGTCGCTCGAAGATCGCGGCGATGCCCTGGCCGCCGCCGATGCACATCGTCGTCAGCGCGTACCTGCCGCCGGTCCGCCGCAGCTCGTACAGGGCCTTGACGGCGAGGATGGCGCCGGTGGCGCCGATGGGGTGGCCGAGAGAGACGCCGCTGCCGTTCGGGTTGGTCCGTTCCGGTGGCAGGCCAAGCTCGCGGACAACGGCCAGCGCCTGCGCGGCGAACGCCTCGTTCACCTCGAAGACATCGATCTCGTCGACCTTGAGCGACGCACGGTCGAGCACCTTGCGCACGGCGGGCACCGGGCCCATCCCCATGATCCTCGGTTCGACGCCCGCGTGGCTGTAGGCGACGAGCCGCCCGAGCGGGCGCAGCCCGCGGTCGCTGGCGAACGACTGGCTCGCGAGCATGACGGCGGCCGCGGCGTCGTTCATCCCGGAGGCGTTCCCCGCGGTGACCGTTCCGCCCTCGCCGAATGCGGGGCGCAGTTTCGCCAGGTCATCCTGGCTCACGCCGGGCCGGACGTGCTCGTCGGTGGCGAACGTCACGGTGCCCTTCTTGGCTGGCACCTGCACCGGGGTGATCTGCTCGTCGAAGTAGCCGGCCGCCGCGGCGGCCGCCGCGCGGCGGTGGCTCTCCACCGCGAGCGCGTCCTGGTCGGCGCGGGAGACGTCGAACTCGGCCGCCACGTTCTCCGCCGTGACGCCCATGTGGCAGCCGTCGAACGGGTCCGTGAGCGCGCCGACGACCGCGTCGACGACCGTGCCGTCACGCATCCGCTGGCCCCAGCGCATGCCGGGCAGCCAGTACTGGCCGCGGCTCATCGACTCGGCGCCGCCGGCTACGGCGACGTCGGTGTCGCCGAGACGGATCGCCTGCGCCGCGGAGACGATCGCCTGGAGCCCGCTGCCACAGAGCCGGTTGACCGTGAACGCCGGCGTCGCCGCCGGCAGGCCGCCGTTGACCGCGGCGACGCGGCCCAGGTACATGTCGCGGGCCTCGGTGTGGATCACGTTGCCGAAGACGGCGTGACCTACGTCGGATGGCTCTACGCCCGCCCTGGCGACGGCTTCGCGAACCATGGCGGCGGCGAGATCGCACGGCGGGACCCCGGAAAGACCTCCCCCGTATCTGCCGATAGCGGTCCGCACCGCGGACAGGACGAGAACGTCGGGCTGGTCGCCCATGGCTTTTCTCTCCTCACATGTCGAGGCCGCCGTTGACGGCCCAGATCTGCCCCGTGATGTACGCGGACCGGTCATCGGCGAGGAAGGACACCACCCGGGCGACCTCCTCGGGCCGGCCAAGCCGCCCGACGGGAATTTGGCCCCGAATCCGGTCGAGCACCTTATCCGGGATCGCGTCCAGCATTTCTGTCGCGATGAAGCCGGGTGTCACGGCGTTCACAGTCAGGCCGATACCGTCTCCGACCGGCCGCTGCGCGCGGTTCAGCTGGAACACCGCCTCTTTTGCGAGCGACTTCGTCAGGCCGAACAGACCGGACTTGGAGGCCGCGTAATTGGCCTGGCCGATATTGCCGGTTTCCCCGATGACAGAAGAGACGCTGATAATGCGGCCGGTTCCGCGCTCCAGCATGTGATCAAGCGCGGCCTGAGCGATGAAGAAGGCACCGGAGAGGTTGACCGCGATCACCTTCAGCCAGTCCTCGTCGATCATCTTGGCCACGGTCCGGTCGATCGTGATCCCTGCGTTGTTGACCAGGATGTCGAGCTTGCCGTGCTGCGCGATGACCTCGCGCACCACGCGCCGGCAGTCGTCGGCGGAGCCGATGTTCCCCTCGTGCAGGGTGACCCGCCGGCCCGGGTGGTCCGCGGTCATGCCGGCGAGGAACTTCCGCGCAGGCTCGTCATGCCGGTGATACCCCGCCGCGATGGAGGCGCCCGCGGCGGCGAGTTCCTTACAGATGGCAGCGCCGATCCCGCGTGTGCCGCCGGTAACCAGGGCGACGCGGTCGCGGAGCAGATCTACTCGCTCCTGCGGCTCCAGGTGCTGCGTCAATGTCATCGCTGCCCCCGTTTCTCGTGCGCGACCAACGCTCGTTACTACACCCGGGCTTCTTGCTGAACTCCGCAGTGGAAAGCGCATCCGTACCCGCGCAAGCCGCGCGCCGGGAGGAGCGCCGGATGAAACGATAATCCGTACCTTGCTGCTGTTATTTCCGCATAAGAGACTCGGAGCGGCTAGAGGCCGGATGCCGCAGAACGGGTGACGAAGGTCCTGTCTCACATGCGCCAAGGTCCTGCCCGGCAAGCCCGCAGCACATGCTCGTGCCCTGACATCAGGCCGAGTCGCGCCACCGGCCTCCGAGGTGGCCGCTGCTTCTATTCGTTTGGCTCGGCATGCGGTGCCCGCTCGTGCAGCCTCGCCGCGTATGCGGCGGCCTGAGTACGGCGCTGCATGCCGAGCTTGGCGAACACCGAGGAGACGTAGTTCTTGACCGTCTTCTCGGCGAGAAACATGCGCTCGCCGATCTGACGGTTGGTCAGACCTTCACCGATCAACTCGAGGATCCGCCGTTCCTGCCCGGACAGGCCGGCGAGCGGATCGGCGTGCTCCGTGTGACTGCGCAGCCGCTCCATCACCTGGCTGGCCGCGAGAGGATCGAGGATCGACTGGCCCGAGGCCACCGTGCGCACGGCACCGATCAGGTCGGTTTCACGGATCTGCTTGAGGACATATCCGGCGGCACCCGCCATGATCGCTTCGAACAGAGCCTCGTCGTCGCTGAACGAGGTCAGCATCAGGCACGCGACTTCGGGCATGCTGGACCGGATCTCGCGGCACACCGTGACGCCGTCCCCATCCGGTAGCCGCACGTCGAGCACCGCGACGTCCGGGCGCAGCGCCGGGATGCGGGCCAGCGCGGACGCAGCCGTGCCGGCCTCACCGATCACGACGATGCCAGGTTCGGACTCGAGCAGATCCCGTACCCCCCGCCGGACGATCTCATGATCGTCCAGCAGGAAGACGCGGATTTTCGTCTGTTCCGCCCCGGTATCCACGACAACAGCCTAGCTGTCACCAGCCGCCTGGCCCGCATCTGAGCTGGGCGCTCTAGCGGATCTCGCGGTCGCGACACCCCCTGGCCGCTCGTCCCCCAAGGTGGCTACCTGTGCGCGTCCTCCCGGCGGACGCGCCGGCCGGTGATACTGACCGGGATGACGCGGATGAAGTGCTCCCGGTTTCCGCCGGCCCAGGGTTCGACGCCCGCTTCCAGTACCGCGGCGCGTTCGGCCTCTGAGTCCACATGGTGCGCGGATCCCCGCACAAGAACACTCCACCCTTCTTGTGCGGACTTGTCGATCTCGTCGATTTCGAAGGCGATTTTGTATTCGGCGCCCGCAATTCCGGTACGCAGGTCCTCGCCCATCAGGCTGTCCTGCCCGGTGCGGAACACGATGGTCCCGTCGTGCAGCACGTAATTGACCGGAAGCACCGTGGGGCCGAACGTGCCGGCATATCCGACCCGGCCGATGCCACCAGCAGAGATCAGCCGCAGGCACTCGCTCTCATCCAGCTGTTCAAGCACCGCCCCAGCATAGCGCCAGGCGCAGGAGCCACCCGCGCCAGGGAGACCGCGAACGCCGGTAAACCAGGCCCTCGGTGGGGTGAAACCCATGGTGGTGCGGACATCGCGGCCGCGGCGGTGCCGCGCGCGCGAGGCACCCGCGCTGGGACGAAGGTCACCGCGCACAGCCGCCGCGGAGCGTTTGACGGCGGACCGGGCGCGGCGGCGCGGCAGACGTCTTATCCGTGCGGCCGGTCGTCTGCGCTTTGCGGTCTGGTTCCCGGCGCGCTGGCCATTCCCGCTGTCCCGGCCGGCCGCGGTAGGCAGCGGTCTGTGGTGTGACAGAGGTCCTTTCCTGAGCGGGACATGCGGCCTTTCACAAACCGGACATCTGGCCCTGATGGGACGCAGCGCGAAACAAAGAAAATGAGGGCAGAACGTAATAATCACGCCAGACGACAACGATCTGGCACTAGACGGGAGGCGTGAAATGCGCCGCACAACCTTCGATGCGCTACTGACCGCAGTGGGGATCGGCCTGGCCGCCATCCTGCTGATCGCCGGTGGCCTGCTCACCTGGGGGTACACGTTCACCAACAGCCAGGTGCACAACCAGCTCGCGGCGCAGAAGATCTACTTCCCCCCCACCGGAAGCGCAGAACTCACCGCGCTGCCCACGGCCGACCGCGCCGCGATCTCGGCCTACGCCGACCAGCAGCTCGTGAACGGCCAGCAGGCGCAGGCCTACGCCGACCACTTCATCGCGGTCCACCTGCAGGCGATCGGTGCCGGGAAGACCTACTCACAGCTGTCCGCCGCCGCGCTGGCCCAGCCCACGAACGCGAAGCTTGCCGCCCAGGTGCAAACCATGTTCCGCGGTACCACGCTGCGCGGCCTGCTGCTCAACGCATACGCCTTCTGGCAGGTCGGGCAGATCGCACTCATCGCGGCGATCGCCGCCTTCGCCGGCGCCGCGCTGATGCTCGTCCTGTCCGCCTTCGGCATCGCACACCTGCGCCGGATCCCCCCGCAAGCCGAAGTGCTCGCCGGCCTCGGCGCCCACGAGAAGATCACCGCCGCCTGACTCAGGCCACAACTCCCACGCCCCCGCCGCACACCGGCGGGGGCTTTGGGTATTCCTGCTGCGGCTGCCCTGCCATGGCTCGGCGGTGCGCTTCGGGTCACCGCATACTCCCTCGTCGCGGATTCCCTTCCTGAATCGCGCGCGCCCGCCGTCAGAATGGCTTGGGCCGGCCCGGTGCGCCGACCGGTTCCGGAGTGGCGGCCTCGTCGCCGGCCAGGGGCACACAGGTCAGCGTGCCTGGACCAAAGGTCCCAAGAAATCGGGTCATACGTCGCCGGCCCGCAGGGCAGCGCGCCTCTGCATCAGGATCGGCGGCAGACCTAACGTAGCAAATGGAGCATTATCGAGCGCCGTAGGCGTCAAGTGCGCCGGATTCGTCCGGAGTAAATGGCTCGGATAACTCAAAGCGTGCGCTCGAAATAGACTTGATCATCGAGGAGGCGTCATGGCTGGGCCAGGCACTCTGGAAAAGATCACCCGGTTCATATCTGAGGCGGCGGCGCAAGCGCCGTCCGTGCACAACACCCAGCCGTGGTGGTTCAGCGGCGACGGACCGGAAATCAGTGTGCACGCTGATGTGGAGCGGCGCCTTGGCGTAGCCGACCCTGACAGCCGGGAGCTGATGATCAGCTGCGGTGCGGCGCTGTTCACGGTTCGGCTCGCGCTTCGGCACCTGGGGTACGTACCCGAGGTTGCCGTGCTTCCCGACCCGGACCGGCCTGGCCTGGTGGCGCGCGTCGGCTGGCACGAACAGATCCCGCCGGCCGAATACGAGCAGGAACTCTTTGCCCAGGTGATGCGTAGGCGCACGCACCGAGGCGGGTTCGGGCCCTCGCCGCTGCCCATCGCGCTGATCGCGGCGTTGCGCCAGGACGCGTCGAGCGAAGGGCCGATACTACAGGTGGTGGCCGATGATTGGCGGCGGGCCGCGCTCGGCGCGGCGGTCGAGGCCGCCGAGCATGTGCTGCGCCTGGACGCCGCACGGGCTCAGGAGCAGGCCCGCTGGGCACCGCCGCCAGGAAGCCCGAGGCGAGACGGCGTCCCGCATACCGCCTACCCCGCCAGGCCCGGGCGTACTGACCCGCCCTTCCCCGGCCGCGATTTCGCCCGCGGTCACGGGTGGGGGCTTGCTGCGCACGGGCCGGAGCCGCTGCTGCGCTCCGCCGGGGTGGTGTGCCTGCTCGTGACGAAGGACGACCGCAAGCCAGACTGGATCAGCGCCGGGCAGGCGCTGCAGCGGATAATGCTGCACGCGGCCACCTGCGGCGCTGCCGTGGCGCTGCATAGCCAGCCGCTCGAAATCCCCGAGTTGCGCGAGTTCGTCCGCGTTCACCTGAGCAACGACGCCTATCCTCAGCTGCTCCTGCGCATAGGCGCGGCCAGCCAGCAAACCACCAGCGTGCGGCGGCCCGTAGACGAGGTCCTGTATTAGAGCGCCGGTCAGTTTCGTTGCCGGCCGCGGCAGCGCCACACGGAAGCCAGCGGGCGGCGCGGAGCGCGGTCGCGCGCACTCATTCGGTGACAATGGCGCGCAGGATGTTGAGCCTCGCCGCCCTGCGGCTGGGCAGAATCGCCGCCAGCACGGCGGCGGATGCGGCATGGTGGCGCCTGGCCGCGGTGTGAGTGCAGTATCCGGTTGCACGAATTGCTCGACCGGCCAGGTGTGCATGTGCTGCTCGACCAGGACGCGGACCGGCTCGATACCTGCCACTCGGCGCGCTGGTCCACGTCCACCGCCTCACCAGCGCCCCCGGCCACGGCCTGATGACCGTCCTCCCCGACGGTTATGTCGGCTTGCGCTGTCAGTTCGCCCAGCAGACGGGCTAATCGCCTGGCTCGCGCGCGTCGGGGCCATCCCGCACCAGACTCGCGCCAGTGCCGCCACGACGAGCGCGACCAGCGCCAGCATCCGGCCCGACCGC
>DATFVJ010000370.1:0-3880 GCA_035260365.1 Streptosporangiaceae bacterium | reverse complement strand
GGTGGCGTGGCGGGGTTGTACTGGCCGGGTCCGCCCGGCGGCGTGGCGGGGCCGTACTGGATGGGTCCGCCCGGCGGCGTGGCGGGGCCGTACTGGCCGGGTCCGCCCGGCGGCGTGGCGGGGCCGTACTGGATGGGTCCGCCCGGTGGCGTGGCGGGGCTGTACTGGATGGGTCCGCCCGGCGGCAGGCTCCCGCCTGGTGGCGCGGATTCGTCGCTCGGTACGAACGCGCTTGCCGGGGCGAATGCGCCCGGCGCGCCGCCTTCGTGACGCGGCGCAGCATGGCCAGGTGACACGGCCTCCGGCTGCGCAGCGGCGCCGGCCCCGAACGCGTGCCGCCCGCGCCTGGTGCCGTCACGGAGCATGGTGGCGAAGTCGAGCGCCGACCCCGGCCTGCGCGCGGGATCCTTCTCCAGCGCCCGCAGGCAGCATTGGGCCGTCGCGGCAGGCACGTCGGGAGACAAGGGCGGCACCGGGTCGTGCGCATGGGCGGAGACGAGCTGCACGGGATCACTGGACGTGAACGGTGGGGCGCCGGCCAGCATCTGGTAGAGGACAACCGCAAGCGAGTACACGTCGGACGCGTGGGTCGCCCGGTGCCCGGCGCAACGCTCGGGAGCCAGATAGGTCGCGCTGCCGACAAGCGTGCCTATCGCTGTCAGGCGGTCGTCTCCCGCGCCAAGCGCGATACCGAAGTCGACCAGCTTGACGCCCTGCTCGGTGAGGATGATGTTGCCGGGCTTGACGTCGCGGTGGATCACGCCCGCCTGGTGGGCGGCGTGCAGCCCTTCTGCTACCTGCGCCGCGACCTCGGCCGCGTCGGGCGCGGGCATCCGGCCGGCCCGGGCGAGCCTGCCCTGCAGCGTCTCGCCGGTGAGGAACTCCATCACCATGAAGGCGCGACCGCCATCCTCACCGTAGTCGTAGACATCGCCGAGGCGGAGGTGGGAGAGCCGTGCGAGCACGCGGGCCTCGCGCCGGAAACGCGCGCTCGCGTCCGGGTCGTCCTGGACCTGGAGCACCATGATTTTGATCGCGACCTCGCGGTCGAGCACCGTGTCCGTGGCGCGCCACACCGCGCCCATCCCCCCGCGTCCGATGGGCTCGCCCAGGCGGTAGCGGCCGCCGAGCAACGTTCCCGCCTGCCCGGTCACACGAGTCAACCTCCCTGGACGGCCCCACACCGCTCCATCAGAGGTCATGACATCAGATCCGATGGCAGTTCACGTCAAGATTGCGCCGGCCGGTGCGCTGGACTTGGCGCCGCCGCCCCGCCGATGCCGTACCAGTCCTCGCGTCCCCTGTGCCCGTTCCCGCCTGCCCGCCTGCCCGGTTGTCCGGGCCCTGTCGACTCCCGAGAAATGTCAGACCCCCCGAGTAACTTCGAACACGTGTCCGGAGCCGGCTGGACATACCATCGAACTCGTGTTCGAATGGTAAGCCAGCGGAGCCGTACGGTGGCCTCAAGACCCCCGGGGCCACCGTGCGCGGCCAGGCGCGGCGTGGGGAAGCGCCTCGCCTGGCCGCCCCTCCGCCCAAGCGCCAAGGGAGGTAGCAGCGTTGAACGCAATCACCGCATCGGTGCGCGCGGAGCGGCCGAGGGTGGCGCCGTCGATCATGACTCTCCTGGAATCGGCCCGCCAAGGTCTCGCGGCGGCAGCCGAGGAGCCCGCCCCCGCCAGCCGGTACGTAGCCGCCCATCTGGCGGCGTTGCGCGCGGCCGCCGCGGTGGTGTCTGCGCGGGCGGAGCCCAACGGCGGCCCCCGCCGCCGCGGGCCGCGCAGCGTCTGGGAGCTACTGCCACGCGTGGCGCCCGCGCTGTCGGAGTGGGCGGCGTTCTTCGCCGCTGGCGCGGCCAAACGTGCGGCCGCGGAGGCGGGGCTGCCGCGGGCGGTCAGCGCACGGGAGGCGGATGATCTGCTCAGGGATTCGGAGACATTCCTTGGGCTCGTCGAGGAGGTACTCGGAGTCCTCGCGGCCTAACGACCTTCCGCCACCTGCGCCCTTGCCGACGCGGCGTGGGAACGAAGGGGCGGAACGTCTGCCCAGGACTCAGAACGCCTCGACGGCGCGGCGCGCCTCGGCGTCGAGCACTCCCCAGCTGATCAACTCTTCGGTGAGGTCGGTGGGGGACTTGTCGTAGATCACCGCGAGGGAACGGAGATCCTCCTGGCGGATGGACAGGACCTTGCCGTTGTAGTCGCCTCGCTGGCTCTGGATCGTGGCCACGTAGCGGGCGAGCGGACCTGCCTTGTCCTTGGGCAGCTCGATCATGCGCTCGAGATCGATGACGAGTTTCGGCGTCGGCGCGAGCGGTGTGGGCGCGGCGTCACCAGGAAGCAGCTCCGACACGGGAACGCCGTAGAACTCCGCGAGTTCGGCGAGCTTCTGGACGGTCACCGAGCGGTCGCCGCGTTCGTAGGAGCCGACCACCACAGCCTTCCAGCGGCCGCGGGACTTCTCCTCGACCCCATGCAGGGACAGGCCTTGCTGGGTGCGGATGGCGCGCAGCCGCGCGCCCAGTGCCTTTGCGTACTCAGATGGCATGTTCTCGGCCCCCCGGCCAGTCGTCACTTACGGTAATGGTTACGGACAGTGACAGTAAGCCGCGAGCGGGCCCAGGTCAAGCCGAACGGCAAAAACCGGGCGAAGCTTCGCGCTTTGTGCAAGCCGTCACATGGCCGCCACGAGCGCGCCGCTCGTGGCGGGAAGCGCGGTGGCGCAGGGGTTCCAGGTGTTTCCGTCCGGCTGCGGAGCACGCCGGCGGGGCGTTCGGCACCGGTGGACGGGAGACAAAAATGTCACGAACTTCACGGTTCACGAGGTATCTACGTTCGGTCCTGGTTCGCGGCGCGTTGGTCTCACGAAGCCGCGATCAGTGCTGGTACCGTGACGTGGACAGACGTCCTTTAAGGCCCGTCCGGAGAGGCGGGAAAGGAGGTCCCTGGTGATGCGTTCCGCTTCTGGCGCTTCCCGCGCGGGCGGCCCAGCGGCACGAGGGCGAGCGAGCCGTCAGCCCGGCAGTGGCGTCGCGCATGGTGCCAGCGCGAGTACCAGTGGGAGTGCCAGCACCGAAGGGCCGGCCGGTAACGAAACGTCGGCAGATCGCACAACGCCCGCAGACGTATCCGCTCGTACCAGCGGAGGGGCCGTTGCTGGCGGTACTGGCACCGGCGCGAACGCGGCGGGCAAACCGGTCCTCGAGCGCGCCGACATCGGCCGCGCCCTGACGAGGATCGCGCACGAGATCATCGAGCGAACCAAGGGCGCGGGCGACGTCGTCCTGCTGGGTATTCAGACCCGCGGCGTGCCGCTCGCGCAGCGTCTCGCCGAGCGCATCGCGCAGGTCGAAGGGCATCCGGTGCGGACGGGCTCACTCGATATCACCATGTACCGCGACGACCTGCGGTTGCGCCCTGCGCGCGCACTCGGGCGCACCGAGATGCCCGGTGCGGGCATCGACGGCCGGACCGTCGTCCTGGTCGACGACGTGCTCTACTCCGGCAGGACGGTCCGCGCCGCCCTCGACGCGCTGAATGACATCGGGCGCCCGCGCGCCGTGCAGCTTGCGATTCTCGTCGATCGCGGTCACCGCGAACTGCCGATCCGCGCGGACTACGTGGGCAAGAACCTGCCGACTTCGCATCACGAGGTGGTCCGGGTGATGCTCGAAGAGACGGACGGCGAGGACGTGGTGTTCCTGGGCCCGGGTGCCGCCGGCGCCGAACGGCGCGGCGGCGGCGTACGAGGTGATGCCCGCAGCGGCGTGCGGGGGGATCCGCGGGGGGAAGCCGAACCGCGCGGTGGGCCAGGGGGCGGCGTGGGGGGGAATCCGCGTGTACAGGCTGAGCCGCGTGGCACCGGCGGTGGGCCGGGCAGC
>DATFVJ010000369.1:0-3102 GCA_035260365.1 Streptosporangiaceae bacterium | reverse complement strand
GGCGCACCGAACATATGGTGACAATGATCTCGCGGACTGCGAGACCGGATGCGGCCAGGCGGCGGAAACGCACCTCGATCATGGAAGTGGGCCCGGTGCGGGTTCGGGTGCCGCTCACGGGGCGTATAGGTATCTATCGTGGTCAGCGGACCGCGCTGGGGAACACGTCGAGGTAGGAAGGGGCGCCGGGGCGGCCGGTCGCGGCCAGGATCGCGTGCGCGACGGCGCGGGAGAACGCGTCGGCCGCGGCGCCAAGGAGTTCCTGGAACATCCCAAGATCGGCGGGCTCGCCGCGGCCGCGGCCCAGACCGAACACGGCGTCCCCGTCGATCATCGTGTGGGCGGGCCGGATCGCGCGGGCGAGCCCATCGTGACCCGCGCCGGCCAGCCGGGCGCACTGCGCCTTGGTCAGCGCCGCGTCGGTAGCAAGCACCCCGATCGTGGTGTTGAAGACGGCGCCGCCGCTGGCTGGGCGCCAGGCGTCGACGTCCGCCCGGGCCGGCGCGACCAGCCGGGCGAACTCGCCGGGCAGGCCGAATCGCGCGCCGTAGAGCTCGCCGCCCGGGTCCACCGGCGAGCCCGCGGCGTTGACGATCGCGAGCGCGCCGAGGGTGGGACCATCGCCAAGCACCGCGCTGGCCATGCCCACGCCGCCAGCGAAGCCGCCCGCGACCGCACCCGCGCCAGCCCCGGCGTTGCCCTGTGCGGGCTGGCCGCGGCCAAAGCTGCGCGGACCGCGCTGATCTTGGTAATGCTGGCCCCGGTCCGGCTCGTCCCGGCCGCGCTGACCGCTGTTTTCCTCGCCGATGGCCGCGTCGTAGGCGGCGGCACCCAGGTCCGCACCGGGTGTCGCCCGAAACGTGCCGCCGCGGCCGAGATCGAAGATCACCGCGGCCGGCACGATCGGCACGACCTCTCCCGAACCCGGGCCGACGGCGAAACCGATACCCGCATCGGCCAGTCTGGCCATGACCCCGTCCGCTGCGGCCAGGCCGTACGCGGATCCACCCGTCAGCGTCACGGCGTGCACCCGGTCCACGAGGTTGCGCGGGTCGAGCAGATCGGTCTCCCGCGTGCCGGGTGCCCCGCCGCGCACATCGACCCCGCAGGTCATTCCATCGCGGCCGGTGAGCACGACGGTGACACCGGTCCGCCAGCCGTCGCCGATCCGCTGTGCGTGCCCCACGCGGATACCGGCGACGTCCACCGGGGAGTTCGTCGCGCCGGCCCGAACCTGTCCAGGGCCAGCGGCTGCCTCGTCATCGCTCATGTCGACGGCCATTATCACGCCATCCCCCAGCCCCGCGAGCCGGCCGCAGCGCCGGCGCGCCGCGGTAGTACGGCATGACGGTCGGCCGGACAACGGGACGGGGCAGGAGAGCCGCGCACGGGGCCAGGCTGGTGCGAGACTGCGTAAATGACCTACGCCGCCTCACCCGACCGGTACGAACGCCTCCCCTACCGCCGCTGTGGGCGCAGCGGAATCGAGCTACCCGCGGTGTCGCTTGGGCTGTGGCAGAACTTCGGCGATACGACGCCCATCGACACGCAGCGGTCGATCATCCGGCTCGCGTTCGACCGTGGGATCACGCACATCGACCTCGCCAACAACTACGGGCCACCCTACGGCTCGGCGGAGATCAACTTTGGCCGTATCCTCCGTGAGGACCTGCGCCCCCACCGCGACGAGCTGGTGATCTCCACCAAGGCCGGCTACGACATGTGGCCAGGGCCGTACGGGGACCGGGGGTCCCGCAAGTACCTGCTGGCCAGCCTGGACCAGTCGCTGCACAGGATGGGCCTGGAGTACGTCGACATCTTCTACAGCCACCGGGCGGACCCGCAGACACCGCTCGAAGAGACGATCGGCGCGCTCGACCGGGCGGTCCGGTCCGGCAAGGCACTCTACGCGGGAATCTCGTCCTACTCCGCCGAACGCACCGCGAGTGCCGCCAGGATCGCCAGGCAGCTCGGCACACCGCTGCTGATCCACCAGCCCTCGTACTCGATGCTGAACCGGTGGATCGAGCACGGCCTGCTCGATGTGCTGGAGCGCGAGGGGATCGGCTGCATCGCCTTCTCACCGCTGGCGCAGGGCATGCTGACCGGGAAATATCTGCACGGCATCCCGGACGGATCAAGGGCGAGCCGCCCTGGCTCGCTGTCCCGTGACCTGCTCAGCGAGCAGAACCTGGCCCACGTGCGCGCCTTGAACGACATCGCCGGGGCCCGCGGTCAGACGCTCGCCCAGATGGCACTGGCCTGGGCGCTGCGCGACGAGCGGGTCACGTCGGTGCTGATCGGCGCCAGCAGCACGAAGCAACTGGAGGACAACCTCGGCGCGGTCAGCGGGCCACCGTTCACCGCCGAGGAACTCGCCGCCATCGACGCGCACGCGATCGAGGCCGGCGTCAACATCTGGGCGCCGTCGAGCGCGTCCTGACCCGGGGCCGGGTGGTCGCGGCGCGGCGGCGGAACGCGCTGTCAAAGATCTTTCCTGAACGGCTGCGCGGCGTGTCACGCGCGGTAAGAAGCGGCGGCGCAGTGTGCTCGCAACGGCGGACGGGGGCACCGCCGAAACAGCGAGTCACGCGCGCGGACGGGGGGACCGCGCCAACTGCGCCGCCGCACAGCGTCACTGTACAAGCAGGCGTGTGTGTTTGCGACAGCGGCGTGGTCCAAGGTCCTCAGCCGTCGCCTCCCCCGCGCCCGTGGCTGTCGCATGATGAACGCCGATGACACCGGCGCATGTCGGCGGGCTTAAAACCGGGGCACCTTCCGATAACGGAGATTTGGGTAAGAATTGGGTCTCACCGAAATCCCGCCAGCGATGGGCGACGAGTGCGGCTCTGTTCGAGGGACTTCGTGAGGTCGGCAGGATGATGCTGGCCGGTTTGGGGCGCCGCTGAGGGTGGCGTGACCGAGCCGGGGCCGCAACAGCCATTACGGACTCCCCGCAATCATCGACCATGACACCGCGTGCTCCGTCCGGCGCGCGGCCGGAGTGGCCGCAGTGCGGCGCGCCGGGCGGCGCCGCGGATAGCGGGGGCCAGGGCACCCGTGATCCGCGGCGGTGATGGGGCGCCCGGCGGCCCGCGGCTC